>CANFCX010000071.1 GCA_947445225.1 Rhodospirillales bacterium | reverse complement strand
TCCCGAAACCCTGCTCGGGCAGCTCGCCGTGGGCGGCGTCATGGTTATCCCGATCGGCGGACGGGGCGACGACCAAAGGCTGGTGCGATTCAAGAAAGAGGAGCAGGGGGTCGTTAGCAGCGATCTCGGCGCGGTGCGTTTTGTTCCCCTGATTGGCGGCGCCCTACCGGAAAGACCTGGTAATAATTAAGGCAACACCTCGGGCGAATTGGGGCAGGGGACTAGCCAGAGGCTGAAAACCGCGCTATTTACCTGTGGATGATTCGGCGAATCGGTCTGTCATCCGCGCTCGCGCTCGCGCTTTTCGGGGCATCCGGATGTGCGCTCGTCGCGAACGATCCGTCCTTCGGCCGGTTAAGTTCGGCTCCGACGGCGGCCGCGCGACCTGCGCCCATGATCACCGGCAAGGTCATTGTCCAGCCCGGCGAATTCGTGAGCCTGATCGCCAAGCGGCACAATATTTCGACCCAGGCGATGATCGACGCCAACGGCCTCCGGGCGCCCTTCACCGTTTATCCAGGCCAGGTTCTGGTGTTGCCCGCGACCGACAACCGTTATGCGCAGCTTCCGCCTTCGGTCACCGTGCCGCGCAGCCCGCCGCCAGTTTCCTACCCGCAGTCGAGCGTCGAGGCGGCGCCGCTGCCGACACTCGAGCCACAGGCTCCGGGCCCGGGTTCGAGCGCCTCCCGCCGCGACATCGAGGTCGCGCCGCTCCCGCCGCCGGTCATCGTGACGACGTCCTTCGACGATGTCGCACCTTTGCCCGCGCCGCCTCCGCCCGCGCAAGCAAAAGCCGAACCTAGCGACGTGCCGCCGCCGGCTGCGGGCCGAGGCTTCGCCTGGCCGGTGGATGGCCCGGTGCTGTCGGATTTCGGTCCCAAAGGCGGGGGCATGCACAATGACGGCATCAATATCGGCGCGGCCCGCGGCGCCTCGGTGCGCGCAGCCGAGGCCGGAACCGTGGTTTACGCCGGAAACGAAATGCGCGGCTTCGGCAATCTGCTTCTAATCCAACACGAAGATGGCTGGGTCACCGCCTATGCCCATAACGAGACGTTGCTGGTCAAACGCGGCGACCGCGTGAAAAAAGCGCAGACCATCGCCCGGGTCGGCTCGACCGGCGGTGTCGCCGCGCCGCAGCTTCATTTCGAGATCCGCCGGGGCAACCGGGCGGTCAATCCAATGGATTATCTCGCGGGATCGAACCGCGCCCGCGCCCAAATTCCTAAAGACGCCGCCCCAGGCGACCGGCCAAATCCTGGATGAACTGCCAGGCGACGCGGCCAGACCGCGCGCCCCGCGTCACCGACCATTCCTTGGCCTCGGCCAATAGCTGTTCGCGGTCGAACTCCAGGCCGAAGCGTTCCGCGTAACCCTCGACCATGGCTTCAAACGTGTCTTGGTCGCAGGCATGGAAACCCAGCCACAACCCGAACCGGTCGGAAAGAGATACCTTTTCCTCGGTCGCCTCGGACGGATTGATCGCCGTCGCATTTTCATTGTCGATCATGTCGCGCGGCATCAAATGCCGCCGGTTGGACGTGGCGTAAAAGACAACCTGTGACGGCCGGCCCTCGATCCCGCCTTCCAGCACCGCCTTCAGCGATTTGAACGACGCGTCGCCGCCATCGAAGGAGAGGTCGTCGCAGAAAAGGATGCAGCGCCGGGCGCCGGCGCGCACCAAATCGAGCAGGCGCGGCAGCGAGGGCAGATCCTCGCGATGAATTTCGATCAGGGCGATCGCCCCATGTCCGTGGCGGCGCGGCCGGTCGTGGTTGACCTGGGCGTGAACGGCCTTGACCAGCGAACTCTTGCCCATGCCGCGAGCACCCCACAACAGGGCGTTGTTGGCCGGGAAACCGTCGGCGAAGCGGCGGGTATTGGCGAGAAGGATGTCGCGCTGGCGGTCGATGCCGCGCAGCAGCCCGATGTCGACGCGGTTGACCTCGGCCACCGCACTCAGACGGCCGCTATCCTCATGCCAAACAAACGCATCGGCGGCGTCAAGGTCGCTTCCGGCCGGTGCAGGTGGCGCCAGTCTTTCTAGGGCGTCGGCGATTCGGGCCAGTAGGGGGGTCAGATCGGAACCGTTCATCGCGGCGACCCTAACATAGCCCCGGCGCCGGTCAACGCGCGCCCTTCGCCGCGCTTGCATCGACGGGACAGCCGGCTATAGTCCCCCGGAACGGCCGTTTACCGGCCGTTCTTGTCATTTGCCGAACGGAGTTTCAATGTTCGTTTCGCCGGCCTACGCTCAGGCCGCCGCCACCGGCGGCGCCTTTGATCTGATTTCCCTGCTGCCGCTGGTTCTTATCTTCGTCGTCTTTTATTTCTTGATGATCCGACCGCAGCAAAAGAAGGTGAAAGAGCACCGAACGATGCTCGATGCGTTGCGCCGTGGAGATCGCGTCGTCACCGCGGGCGGCATCATCGGGGTCGTCACCAAGATCCCCGGCGACAACGAAGTCATCCTCGAAATCGCCAAGGACGTGCGGGTTACGGTCGTGCGCAGCACCATCACCGAAATCCGATCCAAGGGCGAGCCGGCCGACGATGCCGAGGACAAAGGCAAGGACAACGGCGGCAAGAAAGGCTCCTAGGCCGGGGCTGTCGCCGGTAGCGGGAGGAGGGCGGGTCGCGCCATGATGCATATCGATCGCTGGAAGGTTGTGGTTATCATCGCCATCAGCCTGGTGGCCTTGGCCTTTGGCGCACCCAATTTGGTGTCGCGCGAGCAGGCCGAACAACTCCCCGGTTGGTTGCCGCATAAACAGATCAGCCTGGGTCTCGACCTGCAGGGCGGCTCGCATTTGCTGCTCGAAGTCGATACGCAGGCAATCATCCGCGAAAGACTGGAAAACCTCCTCGACGCGGCCCGCAACGCGATGCGCCAGGCGCGAGTCAATTACACGGGCCTTGCCGTCCAGGGTAACGGTATTGCCTTCCGGTTCCGCGATTCCCCCGCCGACCAGGTTCGGGAACTGGCGCGCACGCTGGATGCCACCGCCCAGATCAACCTGAGCGCGGACGGCCTCGTCACCGTCAAGCTCGACGACACCGAGGTCGCCGCGCAAAAACGGCGGGCGGTCGCGCAATCGATCGAAATCGTCCGTCGGCGCATCGATGAGACCGGCGCGCGCGAGCCCAGCATTCAGATGCAGGGCGAAGACCGCATTGTCGTCCAATTGCCCGGCATCACCGATCCGGAGCGCGTGAAACGCCTGCTCGGCAAGACCGCCAAGATGACCTTCCATTTTCTTCATCCGACGGCCACGCCCGAGGATGGGCGCACCGGGCAGCTTCCCGCGGGAACACAAGTGCTGCCCGCGGACAAGGAACTCGACCCCTCCGGGCGGCCGTTCCTGTATGTCGTCAATCGGCGCATCGTGGTGTCCGGGGACAAGCTGACCGATTCCCAGCCGAGCTTCGACGGCAACCAAGGCCAATGGGTGGTCAATTTCCGTTTCGACACCACCGGCGGCCGCCAATTCGGCAATGCGACCAAGGAGAGCGTCGGCCAGCGTCTGGCCATCGTTCTCGACGGCCGCGTCATCAGCGCGCCGGTCGTGCGCGAACCCATTCTTGGCGGCAACGGACAAATCTCCGGCAGCTTCAATGCCGAAAGCGCCGGTGAACTCGCGATCTTGTTGCGCGCCGGCGCGCTGCCGGCGCCGCTGACCGTAATCGAGGAACGCACGGTCGGCCCCGATCTGGGCGCGGATTCGATCCGGGCCGGCACATTGGCCAGCATTATCGGCCTCGTCCTCGTCGCGGTGTTCATGCTGATCACCTATGGGATTTTCGGGGTGATGGCGAATATCTCCCTGCTCGTCAATCTCGGCATGCTAATCGGGTCGCTTTCGCTGCTGCAGGCCACGCTCACCCTGCCCGGCATCGCCGGTATCGTGTTGACGATGGGCATCGCGGTAGACGCCAATGTCTTGATCTACGAACGCATCCGCGAGGAGCTGCGCAACGGCCGCACCCCGCTTTCGACCATCGATTCCGGCTTCGAGCGCGCGATGGCAACCATCATCGACACTCACCTCACGACGCTGATTTCGGGCGTCCTGATGTTCCTGCTCGGCACCGGCCCGATCAAGGGTTTCGCCGTGACGCTCAGCCTCGGCATCATCACCTCGCTGTTCACCGCCGTGTGGGTGACGCGCCTGCAGGTCGCTTGGTGGTATCGGTGGCGCCGTCCGCAAATTGTCCCGATCTAAGAGTAAAGGCAGGTCATGAGACCGCTGCACCTGGTTCCGCCGAACACGAAAATTCCCTTCATACGCGCACGCGGCTTCACGGTCGTTTTCTCGGCGTTCCTATCGCTGCTTTCCGTGGTGCTGCTGACCGTCTTCGGGCTCAATCTCGGCATCGATTTCGTCGGCGGCATCACCATGGAGGTGCGGTCGCGCCAAGCCGCCGATCTTGCCCAGATGCGGCACACGCTCGACGGCCTTGGGCTCGGCGACGTGGCTCTCCAGGAATTCGGCAGCGCCAATGACGTGCTGGTCCGCATCCAGCGCCAGGCAGGGGGCGACCGCGCTCAGACGGAGGTCGTGGAGAAGGTCAAGGCGGCGCTCGGCGACGCTATCGAATATCGCAGGATCGAAGTCGTCGGCCCCAAGGTGGGCGGCGAGCTCATTCAAAACGGCGTCGTCGCCATCATCCTGTCGCTGCTGGCCATCGCCGTCTATGTGTGGTTCCGCTTCGAGTGGCAATTCGGGCTGGCCGCGCTGATCGCGTTGCTTCACGACACGCTGTCGACAATCGGTTTGTTCGCGCTGGCGCGGTTGGAATTCGATATCTCGACGGTGGCCGCGGTCTTGCTGGTTGCCGGCTATTCCATCAACGACAGCGTCGTCGTCTTCGACCGCATCCGCGAGAACATGCGTAAATACAAACGCATGGATTTCGGCGACCTGATGGACCTGAGCATCAATCAGACGCTGTCGCGTACCGTGCTCGCGAGCGGCACGACCTTTCTTGCGGTGCTGGCGCTGGTGTTGTTCGGCGGCGAAGTCATCCGCGGCTTCAGCATCTGCATGTTGTGGGGCATCGTCATCGGCACCTATTCGTCCATCGCGCTGGCCGCGCCGCTGCTCCTCTATCTAAACCCGTCGCGGGTCGTCGACGCGGCCGAGGTTGCCGCCGCCGCGCCCTGACGCCGCTCGTCGTCCGAGGATGCCGCCATGGACGTGACCCCGCGCATCGCGGTCGCCCACCAGATCGTCGAAGGGTACGGACCGGGACGTTTCAGGGTCAGCGGCCGGACCATCGAAGGCCCCATCATCGTCTTTCCCGATAGCGTCCTGACCTGGGCCGTCGATACGGCCAAGCCCGATTTCGACGGCCTGGTGACGGCCATGCTTTCGCCCGAGGCGGAGCGTGTGGACCTGCTCCTCATCGGTTGCGGCGCGCGCATCATGTTGGTCCCCGCGGAGCAACGGGCGCGCTTGCGCCAAGCCGGCATTGTCGTCGAACCGATGGATACGGGCGCGGCGTGCCGCACCTACAACGTGTTGCTGACCGAGGGCCGCCGCGTGGCCGTGGCGCTGCTGCCGATCACCTGAGCCGCGCTGGCCGCGGAATACTCGGCGCGAAGACAAGAAAAAGGGCGGGCTGCATGGCGCAGCCCGCCCCGGTCGAAACGCGACTACCCGATGTAATGCGCGGCCGAAGCCATCGAATACAACATCGGGATCGACAACATGGTGTTGAACCGCGACGTCAACATCGCCAAGCGGGCCGCCGCTTTTTTCGCGTCGGGTTCGGCCGGCACCAGGCCCAGCGCTTTTTGCTGATTGGGCCAGATGATGAACCACACGTTAAAGGCCATGATCAGGCCCAGCCACATGCCGATGCCGATCTGCCGTTCGACGCTGCCGCCATTGGTGACACCGAGCAGAAGGGCGTCCACGAGATAACCATTGAGCCAGGCCACGAGCAGCCCGGTGATTACCGTCGACAAGGCTGCCCAGCGGAACCAGAACAGCGCCGCGGGCGCGATCACCTTGCTGACCGCGGGTTTCTGCTCGTCCGGAATTTTCGGCATCGAGGGAATTTGGACGAAGTTGAAATACCAGAGCAGGCCGATCCACATCACGCCGCTCACGATGTGAGACCAGCGGAAGAAAAACCCGAACCAAATGCGGTTGAGCGCGAACGTATCGGTCGCCGCGATGAACAGGATCGTTAGAATCAGGCCAAGAAGCAGTGCGTTGGGAAGCTTCTCAAAGACTTTGCCCATGCGGTTCCCCTATCTGCAAATAGTAATGTTCTGCAAGTTTAACACAACCTGTTGTATATGCAATCGATCCAACCCCCATTTCTATCGCATGACCGCGATTGCCGCCTTGCGGCCGGATCGAATGGCTCCTTCAAGCGTGGCGGGAATGCCCGTGTCGGTCCAGTCCCCGGCCAGAAACAGATTGCGCCACCGCGTGTTCGTCGCCGGGCGCAGCGATTCCTGATCCGGGGTTTGGAAAAAGGTCGCCGCGCGTTCCTTCACGACACTCCAAGCAGGAAGCGATGCCGTCGACCCGACGGCTATCGCCGTGTCCGGCCACAAGACCTCGGCGATGGTCGCTTTTGGCAAGTCGATGAGGGAATCGGCCGCGCTCACGCTGGCCATCGCCAGGCGGCCTCGGGTGAAGACCCATTGCGCGGCGCCGCCAATCAGTCCCATGAACGATGCGCTCCCGGGCAGCCGCGCTGGGGAATCCAGGCTGTAGACGGCATTAACGATGGCGGCGTCCAAGTGCGGCGCCGATAACTCCGGCAACAGCCGGCGGGCGGCACGCGGCGGGACCGCGAGCACGACCGAATCGCCCGCCTCCAGACTCACGCGCGCCTGTCTTGTGCGCAAGGCGCAGGCAAGTCCGCCGGTCCTCTCGATGTCCTCGACCGCCTCGCCCAGCCTGATCTCGACCCCCAACGCGGACAAAGTCCCCAATGCCGGATCGATGAAACAATCGCTCAGGCCGTGCGCCGCGACGAAGGGCCGGCAGGCATGCCCGCCTTTGGCGAAGGACTCGCCCAGGGCGTGCCCAAGCGACCGGGCCGAAGCCACGTCCGGTGGCGTATTAAGCATGGCGAGCGTCAGCGGCGCCCATAACGAACCCAGGGCACGCGGCGAAACCCGCAAGCAATCCGCGACGGTCTTGGCGCGGCTTGCCAGCATCAGGCGCAAGGCCGGGGCATAGTCGCCGGCCACCGTTCCCGGCACGCGGCGCGAAGGCGCCAACACCCACCAGGGCAGGACGCCGTCATTGGGGCGCAGCCGCCAGCCCTGTCGCTCCCGCAAATCGAAGAAGGGGAACCCTTCCGGCGCCGCTGGAATCAGGCCGCCGCTGCCGATGTCGCGGAGAAAGTCGAAGACCGCGTGGTTGCCGCCGAGAACGAGGTGGTTGCCATTGTCGATTGAGCAACCCAGACGCGGGTCGAGGAAGGATCGGCACCGACCGCCGGCGGCGGCCGCGGCCTCGAAAAGGACGACCCGCCGACCGGCCTGGGCAACCGACAGCGCGCAGGCGAGCCCGGCGAGGCCCGCGCCCACGACATATACGGTCTTCACGGCCTGGATGTGAGGTATGTCCGCGCAGCCAACCACGTATATAAACCCAGTCCGATACGCGGGCGCGACGGATTGGGCCAGGGGCCCCGGCGCAGCCGATGAAGGAGTCGCCGATAGGCCGCCATCATCAAAAGCGCCGGCCGCAGCGCGACTCGGTCCTCGGCCGGGAAACAGGCAGCGGCCTCGGCATAACGGGAAGCGGCCAACGCGGCGAGGCTTTCACAGGCCCGCCCCAGATTGGCGTGGCCAAGCACGGCGCCGGCCTCGCGCTCGGCGATCCCGGCGGCTTCGAGCATCTCGCGCGGCAGATACAAGCGGCCGCGCGCCGCGTCCTCGCGGAGATCGCGCAAGATGTTGGTCAACTGCATCGCCGTCCCCAGGCGCAGCGCGAACGTCGCCGCCGCCGGTGTGCGCGCGCCGAGTATCGGCAACATCAGCAGCCCGACCGAACCGGCCACGCGGCGGCAATAGAGTTCGAGTATTTCGAGGGTCGGGGCCTGCATCGTTCCCCCGGCATCCAGGCGCAGGCCGTCGATCATCTCGTTGAATTCGGCCCGCTCGAGTGCGTATTCGGCGACCGCCGGAGCGAGTGCCACCGTCAACACATGCCCCGGACGGCCCTTGAAAAGTTCGTCGATTTCCGTGCTCCAACCGGCGAGGCCAAGCCTCTTGGCCGGCACGGTGAAGGGGCCGTCGGCAAGATTGTCGAGCTCGCGGCATAACGCATAAAGCGCGTAGACCGCCTTGCGCCGACGAGGAGGCAGCAACCGCATCGACCAGTAGAAAGTCGAGCCCGATGCCTTCAGGACGCCGCGCACATGGCGTTGCGCCTCGTCCAATGGAACCGTCACCGGCGCACCCCGCGCCAAAGCCCCTGCATGATCGCAGCGAACCAATCCAATCGCGACAAACCAACCCGCCGTCCCATCGGATCTTCGCGCCGCAGCCGCGCCGCCAGGCGAAATGCCAGCGACAGGGTGACGCCGGCCTGCACGCGCAAGGAAAAGGAGGCGACGCCCGCGGGTAAAGGCTGTGCCGCCGCCAGCAGCCGATCGACGCCGTCGAGCACGCGGTCGAAGACCGGTCGCAGCCCAGGTCCCGCCTTGTCGTCGCCCAGCATCGACATATCGAGGCGCTCGCGCGCCATCCATTCAAGCGGGATGTAGCTGCGTCCGAGTGTCACGTAATCCTCGCGGCAATCCTGAACGTGGTCGAGGATTTGCAGCGCCGAGCACAAGGCATCGGCCGCCGGACCATTGGCCTTGCTCTCGCCGAACAGATCGAGCAGGAAGCGGCCAACCGGCGCCGCCGAATAGCGGCAATAGGCCAAGAGGTCGCTCCACCCCCGGCATGGCTTGCCCAGGGCGTCCCATTTGAAGGCCTGGAGCAGATGCTGGGCGTGATCGAGGGGTATCCCGGCGCCGTTCAGGCTCGCGCGCAGATGCCGCGCCGACGCCGTTTCCGCCATGTCGGGCGCCTCGCCGGACAGCGCCTCTCCCAAGGCGGCGAGACGGGCGAGTTTTTCATCGGCGGGCAGCAGCGGGCTGTCGGCGATGTCGTCCGCGGCGCGGGCGAAGGCGTAGAACGCCGCGACTTGGGGCCGGACCGAAAGCGGCAGGAACCGGACCCCAACCGGAAAGTTGGTCTCCCGCACGGATAGGGCGCCGGGGGCGGTCACGCCGCTTAACGAGGCGAAATCGGCCAACGACATGAATTCGGATAAACGGTGCTATCGCCCGGCATTGCGGTTCGTATACTGACACGCACCGAGCCGGGCCGGCCAGCGTTGCCGTGCCTCCACGGCGCCTTTTCTCGGGAATGTTGAGGATGTCGAAAGAGGCCGCGACCTACTGCGCCGAACAAAGTCGCCGGTTTGATCGCGACCGCTACCTGACCGCCTTGTTTGCGCCGGAGGATCGGCGCGGCGCGCTTTTCGCGCTTTATGCCTTCAACCTCGAAATCGCCAAGACCCGTGAAACCGTTAGCCAGCCGATGCTGGGCCAAATCCGCCTGCAATGGTGGCGCGAGGCCGTGGACGAATGTTTCGCCGGTCGCGTCCGCGAACATCTGGTCCTGCGCGCTCTCGCCGCCGCGATCACACGCCATGGATTGCCCCGCTCACCCTTCGATCGCCTGATCGACGCGCGGGAATTCGACCTCGAGGACCGTCCGCCCGCCGATTTTCCTCAACTCGAATCCTATGCCGACGAAACAGCGACGCCACTGATCCTGTTGGCGCTGAAGGTGCTCGACGCGGAGACGGCGGAGACCGTATTGGCCGCCCGTCACGTCGGTATCGCCCAGGCAATCGTTGGCCTGCTGCGCGCGGTGCCAACGCATGCGCGGGCCAAGCGCCTCTATTTACCGGCCCGGCTCATGGACGCGGCCGAACTTCGATCCGCCGATCTGTTCGAGCTGCGGTCGACGCCGGCGCTGGGCACCGTGGTCGGTGTATTGGCGGAAGCGGCCCATTCGCACCTGACGGCCGCCAGCACCCTGACCCCGAAACTGCCGGCGGCGGGGCTGCCGGCGCTCCTTCCCGCGGTCTTGGCGCGATCCCAGTTGCGCCGGATCGAGCGCCTGGGCGGGGACGTCCTTCACCCGGCGTTGGCGAGGCCGCAGATCATGGCCCCGGTGCTGCTTGCCTGGCAGGCCTTTCGCGGGCGGATTTAAGGTTTGGCGGGAGCCTTCGACTGCACCGACGCCCAATCCTCGATTAGGCGCGCGGCGATGCTCTCCAGGGCCGAATCGATCTTGTCGGGGTGGTGGACCGCTACGCTTGAAAAGACGCCCGCGCCTTTCCAAAATACGGTTTCGACAAAGCGCGACGCCCCCAAATAATCGATCAGGGCGTAGCGCGAGAGGGACAACCTCACGAAGGAGACACACAGGGCATTGGTCTCGAAAAACAACGAATCGATGACGAGATAAGCGACCGGGTATTCAAAACTGCGTTTGTCGAACAGCTTGAACCCGCGTTTGGACAACAGGCCGCCGAGGTTGCGTTCCAGCACCAGTTGTTTGAGGCCGCAGATCTGGGCGTCCTGCGACAGATCCTCGACAATCACGAAGCCGCCAGGAATGCCACGCATGGCCTCGTTATTGGCCTGCGCGGTCGCGGCGCCGGGCCGCACCAACAAAGCCAACGTCGCGACCACCATGGACAGGACAAGAATCCGCGCGCCCATTGGTCCCCGCACTATGCCGCTATGGCCTTGCCGCCGAGCCAGGCTTCGAGATCGGCCAGCGCGCGACGGCTTAACGCTCGCTTGCGATCGGTGCCCTTTACGCGTTCATCGACCGGCGGGAACAGACCGAAATTCGCGTTCATCGGCTGAAAGGTCTTGGCGTCGCCGCCGCCGGTGATGTGGCTGAGCAGAGCGCCGAGCGCCGTCGTGGGCGGCGGCGGCGGTGGGGCGCCAGTCCCCAGCCGCTCGGCGGCGGCAAAGCGGCCCGCGAGCAGCCCGATCGCCGCGCTCTCGACATAACCCTCAACGCCGGTGATCTGCCCGGCGAAACGCAAACGCGCCTGCGACCTCAGGCTAAGACTTCTATCCAACAATTTGGGACTATTGATGAAAGTATTTCTATGCAATCCGCCGAGCCGGGCGAATTCCGCGCCTTCGAGCCCGGGGATCATACGCAACACCCGTTTCTGTTCGGCATGTTTCAATTTGGTCTGGAATCCGACCAGATTGTAAAGTGTACCCAAGGCATTGTCCTGCCGCAGTTGGACCACGGCAAAGGGGCGGCGCCCGGTTCGCGGATCGGTGAGCCCGACCGGCTTCATGGGGCCAAAGCGCAGCGTTTCCACGCCGCGCGCGGCCATGATCTCGACCGGCAGGCAGCCCTCGAAATAGGGCGTGTTGGCTTCCCACTCCTTGAATTCGGTCTTTTCGCCGGCGAGGAGGGCATCGACGAAGGCGTAGTACCCGTCGCGTTCCAGCGGACAATTGATGTAGTCGGCGCCATCCCCGCCCGGACCGGCCTTGTCATAACGCGACTGAAACCACGCCTTCGACAGATCGACGCTGTCCTTATAGACGATGGGCGCGATCGCATCGAAGAAGGCCAGCGCGTCTTCGCCGGTCAGCCGTCTTATGCCGTCGGCGAGGGCCGGGGAGGTGAGGGGGCCGGTGGCCACGATCACCGAATCCCAATCCTCGGGCGGCAAGCCCGCGACTTCCTCGCGGCGGATGTCGATGAGCGGATCGGCCGTCAAGGCGTCTTGCACGGCCTGCGCGAAGCCAACGCGATCGACCGCGAGCGCGCTTCCCGCCGGAACCTTGTGTGTGTCGGCCGCCGACATGATCAGCGATCCGCAACGGCGCATTTCCGCGTGGAGCAGGCCGACGGCATTGGTTTCGGCATCGTCGGAGCGGAAGGAATTGGAGCAAACCAGCTCCGCCAGGGTCTCGGTGGTGTGCGCGGGTGTGGCGCGAAGCGGGCGCATCTCATGCAGGATGGCGGGCACGCCGGCGCGGGCGATCTGCCACGCCGCCTCGCATCCGGCGAGTCCGCCGCCGATGACGTGAACCGAAGGCACCTTCGTCATGTTGGAATATTACCACCCGAAAGCCGTTCGCCAGAAATCGGGCCACTATAACGCCAGACCGGCTTCCGGTCCCAAGGCTGGTGCGACCCCGCGGGCGATGGTAAAAATGGGGATCGCTCGAAGATGGGTATTTTCCATGGCTGCAAAAAGGCCCGGCTGGAGGTGGCGGAACACGAACGACCCTTGGCAGGCCGTGATCCTCGGATCGGCCTTGGCCGGAGGCATCGTGCTTTACGGCGTGGTTCTCGTTCCCATTCTGGTCGGCAGCGAGCAATGGCCAATCGAGGCTTTCGCGAACAACCGGCAGGAATGGCTGTTCGATGCCATGCTGACCGTGTGCCTCGCCATCTACGGCGCCTGGTTCATGACCATGTGGCTACGCCAAAAGCGGGAGACCGCGCGCATCGAACGCAGCCACCGCGAACACCAACGCCGGGTGCGCCTGCGGCGCCTGACCCGACGGCTGGTCCCGCCCAATCCCGACAGCGAAACGAATTAGACCATCGGCGCCGTGGGCGCCGATCAGGCGCGCTTGCGGGTCCTGGCGGCCTTGAGATAGGGCGCGAGGTATTGCCCCGTGTAACTGCCCTTGGTGCGGGCGATGTCCTCGGGCGTTCCGGACGCCACGACACGGCCGCCCTTGGCGCCGCCTTCGGGACCGAGGTCGATCACCCAATCGGCGGTTTTA
>CANFCX010000070.1 GCA_947445225.1 Rhodospirillales bacterium | reverse complement strand
AGTTGCCAAAGGTGATCCAAGGTGTGAAGTTCACCGATGGGATCGAAGTCATCGGCAATTCTGCCGTGCCTCAAGCCCAAGCCGCCGCCTGATCCGTCAGGCCGTCACCAAGATTCGGCAATAGCTCAAACCTGACTCCCGTTATCCTGTTCTCACGGAGCCGGAAGCACGATACCGGCGACGCAAAACCCAACAATCGCAACAGGGAGACGAACGTGCAGGACATCGACAGGAAAGACGGCGCGCTGTCGCGGCGCGCGTTGTTCGGCGGCGCGGCCGCGCTCGGCGCGGTCGCCGCGATGGGCACGCTGCCGGCGCTGGCGCAGGCCAAGATGCAGACCTATTTGCCGCCCGGCGTGACGCCCAAGCCCAAGGGCCCGGCCGTGTTCATGGATTACGACCAGGACGAAATCAATTACGCCTACGATCAGGCGCCCTGGGCGCCGAACCAGGCCGAAATCTCCAAGCGCGGCGCGCAGCGCAGCGAAATCGCGCTCGCCCGCCTGGGCAAGCCCAAACGCCTGTCCTATGGACCGACCGAGATCGAAAAGGTCGACATCTATTCGCCGCGTCAGACCAACGCGCCGATCAATGTCTTCATCCATGGCGGCGCCTGGCGTTCGGGCAGCGCCGCCGGGGCGGCCGGACAGGCGGAATTGTTCGTCGATCACGGCGCCCATCTGGTCGCGGTCGATTTCAACAACGTCATCGAGACCAAGGGCAGCCTGCTGGTCATGGCCGATCAGGTGCGGCGCGCGATCGCCTGGACCTACAAGAACGCCGCGAGCTTCGGCGGCGATCCCAACCGCATCTATGTCTCCGGCTCGTCTTCCGGCGCCCACCTCGCCGGCGTCGCGCTGACCACCGATTGGCAAAAGGATTACGGCGTCCCGGCGAACGTCCTTAAGGGCGGCTGCTGCGCCAGCGGCATGTACGAACTCCACCCGGTCAGCATTTCGGCCCGCGCGAGTTATGCCAATTTCGACAAGGAGACGCTGGAAAAACTCAGCTCCCAGCGGCATCTCGACAAGCTGAACGCACCGGTCATCGTCTATCACGGCACCGCGGAAACGCCGGAGTTCCAGCGCCAGAACCGCGATTTCGCCGCGGCCGTGAAGGCGGCGGGCAAACCCGTGGAGTTCCTGGTTGGCCAGGGCTACAACCATTTCGAGGGCTTCGAGACCTATAGCAGCCCGTACGGCATTCTCGGCCGCGCGGTGCTGAACCAGATGAAGCTGAAAACCGCCTAAAGAACCGGCGCGTTTTCCGAGCCGCGACGGCCGCCGGGACACCGGCGGCCGTTTGGTTTTCGGGGCCGGTGTGCGCTTGACTTGATATGTTATAATGTATCATTCTGAGCCGGTCTCATGAACGAACCGCGACACCAAAACCGCGCGATGGATTTTTCCGGCGGGCCATTGGCATGGTCCGCCCGGCGGCGATTGGCCGCCGCCGCGCTGGCGTGCGCCCTCCTCTGGCTCGCGGTTTATTGGGCCTTGGCCTTTACCCCGCCGGGCGGTCCGTGATGGCGGCGGTCGCCATCGAAAACCTGACCGTGGCGTATGAACGCCGTCCCGCCATCCATCACCTGTCGGGACGTTTCGCCGCCGGCTCCTTGACCGCCATCGTCGGCCCCAACGGCGCCGGCAAGACGACGTTGATCAAGGCCATCGCCGGGCTTCTGCCGATCGAATCGGGAAATATCGGGTTGAATGGGCTGGCCCGCGCCGACATCGCCTATTTGCAACAACAGACCGAGATCGACCGCCGCTTTCCCATCGTCCTGCGCGACGTCGTGGGGTTCGGCCATTGGGCGCGCATCGGCGCCTTCGGCGGTTTGACCGCATCCCACCGCGCCGCCTTGGACGGGGCCATCGCCGCCGTCGGGCTTTCGGGGTTCGAGAGCCGGCCCGTCGCCACGCTGTCCGCCGGGCAATTCCAGCGCGCCTTGTTCGCGCGCATCGTGCTTCAGGACGCCAAGCTGATCCTGCTCGACGAACCCTTCAACGGCATCGACGCGCGCACCGTCGTCGAACTCATCCGCATCCTCCATGCCTGGCACGCGCAAGGACGCACGGTGCTGTGCGTGACCCACGATTTTGACGTCGTGCGCCGCCATTTCCCGGAGACGCTGCTGCTGGCGCGGCGGCCGGTGGCCTGGGGCGCCACCGCGGTCGCGTTGACCGACGACAACCTCGCGCGGTCGCGCGGGATGGCGGAGGCCTGGGAAAGCGACGCCGCCGCCTGCGCCCACGCGGGGGTCGCCGAATGATCTGGGAGTATTTTATTTCGCCCTTCGCGGAATTTGCGTTCATGCGGCGCGCGCTGGTCGGCTGCCTCGCGCTCGCGCTGGGCGGCGGCCCCATCGGCGTCTTCCTCGTCGCCCGGCGGATGACGCTGATGGGCGATGCGTTGTCCCACGCCATCCTGCCGGGGGTTGCGGCCGGGTTCCTGATCGCCGGGCTGTCGATGCCGGCGATGAGCCTGGGCGGATTCGCCGCCGGGCTGGCGGTGGCGCTGGCCGCCGGCGCCATCGCCCGGTTCACGCCGCTGCGCGAGGATGCGAGTTTCGCCGCCGCCTGCCTGATGGCGCTCGCGGCCGGCGTGTTGATGGTGTCGCTGCGCGGCGGGCCGGTCGATCTGTTTCACGTGTTGTTCGGCTCGGTGCTGGCGGTGGACGATTCCGCCCTGATCCTGATCGCCGGCATCGCGACCGCGACGCTGCTGACGCTGGCGCTGTTCTATCGGGGAATCGTGGCCGAATGTTTCGACCCCGGTTTCCTGATGGCGCTCCGGGCCCGCGGCGCCGTCTATTATTTCGTCCTCCTCGGCCTCGCCGTGGTCAATCTGGTCGCCGGCTTTCAGGCGCTTGGCTCGCTGATGGCGCTGGGCCTGATGTTGTTGCCGGCCGTGGCCTCCGGCTTCTGGGCGAGCCAGGTGTGGTCGCAGGCGGCGGTCGGCGCCGGCCTCGCCGCGCTGGCCTCCGTTGCCGGGCTGCTGTTGTCGTTCCATGCCGATTTGCCGTCGGGACCGTCGATCGTGCTGGTCGCGGGTGTGCTTCATCTGGTGTCGGTGCTGATCGGCACGCATGGCAGCCTGCGCGCCCGTTATTTCCCCGCCGCCCACCTCCAGGCCTGATCGACGCAGATCGATGCGCCGCTCCCGATTCGTTCACACGCAAAACATCGACTCGCAAGCGCGCCGGAGTCCGGCTAATTTCGCCGCGTGGGGGACAGAACCAAATACGCCTTCGCCGCGCTGGCGATCGCCGCGAGCTGCGCCACGGCATCGCTGGCCGTCGCCGCCGCTGGGATCAATTGCGTCCAGTTCGTGCGCTCGACCTCCACGATCCTGCTCGCCGGGGACGCCTGGCGCTGGTGGGACGCGGCCAAGAAGGTGTACCAACGCGGCCCGACCCCGGAACCGAATGCGGTGCTGGTCTTCAAACGGACGAACGCGATGCGCGCCGGTCATGTCGCCGTGGTCGCCTCGATCCTCGACCGCGACACCGTCTTGCTCAACCACGCCAATTGGGGGCCGGATCGCGCCGGCAAGGGCCGGATCGATGTCGGCGTGCCGGCACGCGATTGTTCGCGGCGAGGCGACTGGTCCTCGATCTGCGTCTGGCACGACCCTTCGCAGTCCTTCGGGCGGCCCTATGCGATCAGCGGCTTCGTCTATCCGCGCGGGGTGGCCGCGCCGCCCGCCCCGGCAGCGCGGCCCGCGCGCAACGTCGCCGCCTCCCCGCGCTGAGGTCCACCGCCCTTCGCCCGATTCCGCCGGAGCCATGCGCCAGCGGGCGGCGCGATGATGGCCGCGACCCGTCCCATCCTTAGCCTTGTGCTGGCCGCCGCGCTGTGGGCATTGGCCGCGCCGGCCGCCGCGCAGATCAAGGTCGTGGCCAGCTTTAGCATCCTCGCCGACATGGCCGCTCGCGTGGGCGGAGACCGGATTGTGATCGCCTCGTTGGTCGGCGCGGACACCGACAGCCATTCTTATGAACCCAGACCCGCCGATCTCAGGATCATTGCCTCGGCCGATCTGATCGTGGCGAACGGGCTGGGCTTCGAGCCCTGGCTCGACCGGCTGATCCGCGCTTCCGGCTATACCGGCACGGTGGTCGCCGCGAGCGACGGGGCCAAACTACGGAATCTAGGAAACGCGGCGGATCGCGGCGACCGGCGCGACATCCAGACCCCGCCCGATCCCCATGCCTGGCAGGATTTGGCCAATGCCCAAATTTATGTCGGCAACATCGCGGCGGCGCTGACGCGGGCCGATCCCGGCGGCGCGGGCGACTACGCCGCCGCCGCCGCCGCCTATCGGGCCGAGATCGCCGATCTCGATGCCTGGGTGCGGCGTGAAATCGCGGCGGTGCCGGCGAACAAACGCAAGGTCATCTCCAGCCACGACGCCTTCGGTTATTTCGCCGAGGCTTATGGCGTGAATTTCCTGTCGCCCGCCGGCTTGAGCACGGCGCGCGAACCCTCCGCCCGCGAGGTCGCCAACCTGATCCGGCAAATCCGGCGCGACGGCGTGCGGGCGTTGTTCGTCGAAAACATCGCCGATGGCGGCTTGACCGCGCGGGTGATCGCCGAGGCCGGCGGCACGATCGGCGGCGCGCTTTATTCCGATGCCTTGAGCGGGCCCAACGGTCCGGCCCCGACATTCCTCGGCATGGTCCGCCACAACACGATCGCCCTGGTGCGCGCGATGGCGCGCAATTAGGCCGGTCCCAGCCTGCTTGACATCGAAACCGAAGCAAACGACCTTGCCCACCCAAGTCGGGACAAACCGACGGATTCGTCGAGGAGCCATGAACATGTCGCTTCGTCTGCTCGCCGGCTTGGCCGTGTTTGCCGCCGCTTCGCCGAGCCTCGCCCAACCCGCGAATTTTCCGTCCCTCTCGGGCGAAATGGTCGTCGATATCATCGACGACTTCACCTATCGCTCGCAGAATTCGGCGCGGGAGCAGAACGATCTGTTCACCAAGAGTGTCCTGGCGCTCGACCTGCGGTTCAACCCTTTGTGGTCGATCGAGACGGTGGCCAAGCTGGAGCCGGTCAAAGGCCCGACCGGTGAAAACCGCGTCTTCGGCGGACATGGCGCCTGGGTCGAGGAACTGTTCGTCAATTTCGGGACCGAGGACGCCGCCGCCTATGTCGGCAAGTTCAACCCATCCTTCGGCATCGGCTGGAATCAGCTCCCCGAGGTTTATGGCAAGGATTTCGCCGCCGATTATGAGATCAAGGAAAAGATCGGGGCCGGCGGCTTCTATGTTTTCGACGGCGACGCTTATGGCAAACACCGGCTTTCCGCGACAGTCTTTTTCGGCGACGACACCGGCCTCAGCAATTCCGCGATCAACCGTCCGACCGTGGGGGCCAATTCGACGCTGCGCGCGGGCCGTTCACGCAAGGTCGATGGTGGCATCTCCAATTCCGAAAGCCTGCGTTCCTTCACCGTCGCGGTCGACGGCTCCGACATTCCGAGCGTGCCCGACCTTACCTATCACCTGGCGCTGTAGCGCCAGGTACGCAGCGACCGCGACGCCAACAGCCAGATCGGCGCGGCGGCCGCGCTCCAATACCGGCTGGCGCTTTCCGAACGCGACGCGGTAATGCCGCTGGTCGAATATGTCGGATTGAAAGGGGCGAACGGGCAAACCGCCGACCGGCATTATCTCACCGGCTCCGTCGCGTTGCTGCACGACGATTGGACGCTGCGGCTCACGCAGAGCGCCCGCAACAATGAAATTCGCGGCACCGACGCGACCACCGCCGTCAATTTCGTGGATCATGCCGGCGACACGTTGCGCGCCGTCTCGCTCGGCTACGCGATCACCGAGGATCTCAACGTCGCCGTCGGTTGGCGCCGGGCCAAGCTCGGCGCCGCGACCAACGACTCGGCCGGCCTATTTCTCGAATACGCCTTCGCGTTCTAAGGCGCGGTCGCCAGGCTAATCCGGCGGCGTGGTGCCGCCGGCGCCGGAGGCTTCCGCCTCCTTCGGCGCGGCCGGATCGGGACTGAACAGCTTCGCCGCACGCGCCATCATTTCGGCGAAGGGCACGTCTTCCTTGTTGGTGGCCAAAAACCAGACATGGCCGAAGGGATCGACGAGCCTTCCGGCGCGATCGCCATAGAACTGGTCGGCGACCGGGCGCAACACCCGCGCCCCGGCGGCGACCGCCTGCGCGAACAGGGTGTCCACGTCCTGGACATAGAGATGGATGGTCACCGGCGAACCGCCCAGGGCATGCGGGCTGAGCACATCCATGTCGGGATATTCGTCGGAAATCATGATCGAGGCGTCGCCGATCTTGAATTCGGCGTGGCCGATCTTGTCGCCATGCGGCATGCGCATGAGTTCGAGGGCATCGAACGCGCGGCTGTAAAATTCAAGGGCCGCGGCGCAATCGCGAACCGCGAGATAGGGTGTGGCGGAGCGGCGGTTGTCCGGAATCGGCTTGGGCTTCGACGGACGCGGGGCCGCCTTGGCCTTGGATTTGGGCGGCGCCGCCTTGGCCTTGGTCTTGGCTTTGGTCTTGGCCGGGGCTTTTCGCGCGGGCGCTCGTTTGGCCGCGGCTGGGGCCGGACGCTTGGCGGCGGCTTTCTTGCTTGGCTTCGGCGCGCGCTTGACCGATTTGGCCTTGGCCGGCGCCTTGGCCTTCAACTTGGGCCTGGCTTTGGCTTTAGCCTTGGGTCTTGCCTTGGATTTTGCTCGAGCGGCCATGTGAGTCTCCCGGCTTCATGCGATGACGACAACGTGGCGCAGGCGAATGGCGAAATCCGCGCCTACACTATTCGCGCGGCCACGAGCGGTCAAATGAGGTCCGCGCGCGCGCAACCCGAGGACTTCACAGATTTATCGCGAGATGATAGAAACCGGGCTTTCCGTCAACCGGTACCTGCCTCAAACGCTTGCCTCGATGAAAGGAGAACTGTGGGAACGTGCAAGTCATCGTCCGCGACAACAATGTCGATCAAGCCCTCCGCGCGCTGAAAAAAAAGATGCAGCGCGAGGGCATCTTCCGGGAAATGAAACTCCGCCGTCATTTCGAGAAGCCATCGGAACGCAGGGCCCGAGAAGCGGCCGAGGCCGTTCGGCGCCAGCGCAAGCTGATGCGCAAGCGCATGGAGCGTGAGGGCTTCTGACCGCCCCTCCCGACCCAAGCGGGTTCGGACAGTTCCCAAGACGCCGGTTATCGCCACGGAGCGCGCGGCCACACCCGCGCGGCGTCGTCGCTCGCGCGCCATCGTCATCCACACCATCGGTCATGCCCGCGCCGCGCTGGGCGCCGCCGCCGAGCTTGGCGTGGGTGTGACTTTGTTGAGTCCGCCGGGAGCGGCGGGTTACGCCGGGATCGGTTATTTCCACAAGACGATTGAGTTGGCTGCAGCCGACTATCCGACGGTTGCCTTCTCCGCGATCCTCGATTGCGCGGCGGAGGCGGGCACGGTGCTGGCGGCGTTTCGGCGGGGCGTGAAATGTGTGCGTTTCCACGGCGCGGCGACGGTGGCCGCGAAGCTGGCCGCGATCGGCGCGCAATCCGGCGCCACCTTGGCTTCGCGCACGCCGCGCGCCCTCGATTTGCGCTGGGTCGAGGACCCGGCGGCGGCGTGCCGGGCCTGGCTTGCCGCCTAGAATGGCGCCGCGGCGCGATGGACGCGAACCGGCCAGAAAGTTGACCAAGACGCCATGACCATCGCGCGCTGTCGCCTCTATTTGATCACGCCGCCGCGGATCGACGCGGCCGTCTTTACGCTGGCGCTGGCCCAGGCCTTGGATGCGGGCGATGTGGGTTGCGTGCAAATCCGCATCAAGGACGAAGACGACGATGTCGTGCGCGCCGCCATCCGCGCCCTCCAGCCCGTCTGCCAAGACCGCGGCGTGGCCGCGATTCTCAACGACCGCCCCGACCTCGCCGCCGAGTTCGGTCTCGACGGCGTGCATATCGGCCAGGAGGATTGCCCCTATGCCGAAGCGCGGCGGCTGGTCGGGCGCGATGCGATCGTGGGCGTGACCTGCCACGGCTCCCGTCACCTCGCCATCGACGCGGCGGATGCGGGCGCTGATTATGTCGCATTCGGCGCGTTCTATCCGACGGCGACCAAGGTCGCCAAGGACGAGGCCAGCCCCGAAATCCTAAGATGGTGGAGCGAAACGATGACCGTCCCCTGCGTGGCCATCGGCGGCATCGCGGTCGAAAATTGCGGGCCGCTTGTGCAAGCGGGCGCCGACTTTCTTGCCGTCTCCAGCGGCGTGTGGCTCCATCCCGGTGGGGCCGCGCAGGCGGTGAAGGATTTCAACGCGGCCATCGACCGCGCCCTGTCGGCCTGAGCGAAAGCGGCGTCAATTGTGCCTACCGGTTGGCAATCCGCCCCGGGGGCGCCATTTGCTGTTAGAATGACGTTTCACTCACGATACCCATTGCTGCGCTGGGATATGTGCAAGCGGCGAGATTTGGCTAGGAGGCCACTATGAAGAAGAACAATCCATTCGGCGAAATCGACGTCGCGGCGATGATGGAAAAATTCAAGGTTCCGAACATCGACATCGGTCAGATGATGGCCGGCCAGCAGAAGAACATGGAAGCGATGAAAGCCGCCAGCCAGTTGATGGTCGAGGGCATGCAGGCGATGGCCAAGCGCCAGACCGAGATGTTCCAGCAGATGATGAGCGACATGATGTCGAACGCGACCGCCAAGGACGAATCCGGCGAGCCCAAGGATAAGAGCCGCGAGGCACTCCGCAGCATGGTCCTCAACATGCTGGAATTGCAGGCGATGGCGACCAAATCCAAGGAAGCGGCCATGGTTCCGATCTTCAAGCGGATGAAGGAAGACCAGGCCGAGAAGCGGATCGCCAAGGGTAAGGGACTGGTCGCGGAAAAAGGCCCGAAATCCCAATTCGCCGGGAAGTAGGGCCCCCCACCGCGGGGAATTGAACATTCGACGCAGGCGCATTGGAGCGTAAGCGACGCTCCAATGCCTGCGTCCGAAGCTTGTTGGCTTTCAATCGGAAACGGCGCCGGGGTTGAACGGATTCAACACCTTTGCGCCCAGTCCCGCGATATCGGCGTCGTTGCGGGTCGCCAGCGTCATCCGATGCACCTTCGCGGTCGCTGCCAGCATCCCGTCGATGGTTGGAATGGGGCGTTGGGCGGACAGTCGGCCCCATTCCTCGGCCACGGCGCGATCGACCGGCAGGATGCGATCGCCGAATGATCCGATGACCGCCGCCAACCATGTCTCCAGCGCCACCGCCTTCGCCGGCTCGCGCGCACGCACCGCCTCGATGCCTTTACGGATTTCGCCGAGGACAAGAACGCTGAGGTAAAGGTCGCGGTCCCGGATGGACGCGAACCACAGGGCGACCTGGCGGTCGCAGCGCGGACCCTTCCGCAACTCCGAGATGATGTTCGTGTCGATCAAATAGTTCACAAATCGACATCCCGTCCCTTGTCCCGCACACGGCCGAGGTCGATGCCTTCGAGCGGCGCCGCGGTCAGCAATGCCTTCAGTCCGGGCGCGGCGTGCCTCGCCAATTGCTCGCGGAGCAGGGCGCGCGTGGCGCCTTCACGGGCCGGATCGGCAAGCGCCGCGGCCATGCCGCGAAGCAGTGCCGCATCCTCCTTGCGGACCTGGATTTCCAATCGCACGACGCCCTTGCGTTTCTGGCGCCGACGGAACGCGGACAACGCCTTTTTTTGACTGTTGGACATGCGGACACTCCACGTATTGTCGGAAATATATCCGGATATAACCGGCGCGGCAACGCGGGCGGCGGCGCGCCCCCGCAGCCGGGCGTGGCCGACGGCGTGGTTGTGCCGTGCGGGTCAAGCTGGTAGGGTCCGCCCCGCTTTTCATTCCCCCCGGACTTTTTCATGAAGATCAACGGCAACGAAATCCGCATCGGCTACGTCATCGAGTGGCAGGGTCGCCAATACACGGTGATCAAGGCCAATTACGTAAGCCCAGGCAAAGGCGGCGCCTTTACCCAATTGGAAATGCGCGACGTGCGCGGCGGTTCCAAGACCAACGTCAAGGTGCGCTCCGACGAAACCGTGGAACGCCTCCATGTCGATGAAAAGGACTGCACCTATCTGTTCGCCGATGGCGAAAACCTGACCTTCATGGACACCGAAAATTACGAACAGATTTCCGTCAGCAAGGACATGGTCGGCGAGGCCGCGGATTTCCTTCAGGACGGCATGCCGGTCACGGTCAACACCATCGAAGGCTCCCCGGTCGCGGTGAACCTGCCGACGAGCGTGACGATGGCGGTGTCCGAGGCCGACCCGGTCGTGCGCGGCCAGACCGCGGCGTCGTCGTACAAGCCGGCGATCCTGGAAAACGGCGTGCGTGTCATGGTCCCGCCCTTCATCGAAAAAGGCACGCGCATCGTCGTCAATATCGCCGAGCGCAGCTATATGGAACGGGCGAAGGATTAAACCCGGCCAATTTGGAGCCGATTGAACAATGGCAATCCGCTCCCCCACCATCAACATCATGGAAAAGGCCGTGCGTAAGGCCGCGCGCGGACTCGTGCGCGATTTCGGCGAAGTCGAGCATCTTCAGGTCTCGATCAAGGGTCCGGCGGATTTCGTCACCTCCGCCGATACCAAGGCCGAAAACATTCTGCGCGGCGAGCTGCGCCAGGCCCGGCCCGATTACGGCTTCCTGATGGAGGAGGCCGGACGCGTCGAGGGCGACGGCCGCCATCGCTGGATCGTCGATCCGCTCGACGGCACCACCAATTTCCTGCACGGCATCCCGCATTTCGCCATTTCGGTGGCGCTTGAACGCGACGGCGAGCTGGTGGCGGCGATCATTCTCGATCCCCTGCGCGACGAAACCTTCTGGGCGGAAAAAGGCGGCGGCGCCTTCGTCAACGACCGCAGGCTGCGGGTCTCCGCCCGCCGCGAGATCGCCAACGCCGTCATCGCCACCGGCATTCCCCATCGCGATCGCGGCGATCATGCGACCTTTCTGCCGATGCTGGCGCGGGTCATGGAGGCCACCGCCGGGGTCCGCCGTTTCGGCTCGGCCGCCCTCGACCTCGCCTGGGTCGCCGCCGCTCGTTACGACGGATTCTTTGAGACCGCCCTCAGCGCCTGGGATATCGCCGCCGGCATCCTGTTGGTGCGCGAGGCGGGCGGTTATGTCAGCGAAATCGGCGGCGGCCACGACATGTTGGGCAGCGGCAGCGTCCTCGCGGCCAACACCCATCTGCACTTGCCGCTCGGCCATTTGTTGCGTCCGGTGACACCCGGTTCGGCCACCAAGCGGTAGAATGGCCAACGCGGGCCGGGGATGGCGGCTTGCCATGATTTTGGCCAAATCAGTTGTTCCAATGGCGGCGCTTCGTTATTCTTCATTCCAGATGGATGATTCGGCGCGCAACATGAGCCGCGAACAGGTGAAATCGCTCGCAACCGGGGGCGCGGCGGAACTTTTCCACGCCGGCCTTGGACGCGTGGCGTTGCGCGCCTCGCTCGGCGCGGTTCTCGCCCTGATCGCTTTCGACGCGTTGGCGCAGCAGCAATTCCTCAATCGCGGCCGGCGCGGCGCCGACGTGACCGTCGATCCAAGCGTGATCGAGGATCTCGGCCCGCAGCGTACGCTCCAGCAACTTCTCCTGCCCGATTACACGCGTCAGAGCACCGCCCCGGTAAGATTGCGGCCGCCGGCGCCCGCGACCACCGCCTCTCGCCAGCCCGCGGCAAACACGGCCAGGCCCCCGGCCAACCGTCCAACGACGGCCGCGGCCGCACCGCGAACGATCGCACCGCAAACGGCGCAGCCGGCCCCAACGCCTGAATCAAGCGGGCAGCGCCCGCCCCAAACCGCCGCCTTGCCCACCTTGCGCCCACCGGTTCAGACTCCGGATACCAGCGGGCTTCGCCCGCCGGCGCCAGACACAAGCGCGCCCCGCCCGGCGGCTCCACTCGCGACCTTGCAGCCGCCGCCAGCGCCACAGCGCCCACCGGTGGCCAGCGCACCGCCGGCCCTCCCGCCGGCAGCCGCGCCGCCGGCTTCGCCGCCGCCGGTGACCAATGCGCCGCGCCCGGCTCCGGGAGCCACCGCACCCCCGCCCCCACCCGCCATAACGTCCAGCCCGCCCGCACCGATTCCGCCGCGCGCGCCGGTGACCGCGCAGGCTGCCCCACCGGTGGCGCCGCCGCCATTGCCGCCGGTCGCCGCGGCCCCGCCGCCGGCTTCCGCCGCCGCCACACCGCCCGCGGCGCGGCCCGCCGCCCCGTCCCCCAATCTCGCCGCGCTGCCGCCGGCCGGCGCCGCCGCGCCGACCGCCCGCGTCGATTTCAATCTCAATTCGGCCGAGCTGTCCGAAGCCGGCAAATCGGTGATCGCCACTATCGCCGATCAGTTGATGAAGGATGACAACCTGCGGCTCCAACTCGTCGCTTACGCCACCGGCGGCGAATCCGTGGCGGAAGCCCGGCGCCTGTCGCTCTCGCGTGCGCTCACCGTCCGCAGCCTGCTGATCGACAAGGGTGTCCGCAGCACGCGTCTCGACGTCAAGGCGCTGGGCACCAAGGCCGATGACGGGCCCTCCGACCGTGTCGACCTGGTTCTGGTCAAGCGGTGAAATGGCCGCCGGACTCATCGGTTAGACCCGGGAGGAGGCGGCGTTGGTGACATCGCCCGCGGTTCCAGTAACACCTCCAGGCCAGCCGACGGGCGGCAACCGGGCGCGGCGCGGCCTTACGGGATCCCCGGGTCCCAGTCTGGGCACAGGCAGCGGCGGTTCGGGATTCCCGGCGGCGCCCGCGCTCGAGCCAATGAACCGGCCGAGCCGGT
>CANFCX010000069.1 GCA_947445225.1 Rhodospirillales bacterium | reverse complement strand
CCGTCCGCGAGGCGGTGGTTCGGATCCGGTTCGCCTCTATATGGGCCGCATCGAATCGGGAGAAGTGCGCGTCGGCGATCGCGTCGTCATTCTGCCGGCGGGTACGAAAACGACGATCGTCGCGATCAAGACTCTCGATGGCGACCTCGACTATGCGGCGGCGCCGCAGTCGGTCGCCGTCACCGTCGCCGACGACATCGACATTGCGCGTGGAGACATGCTTGTCCACCCCGACCAAACGCCGAGGGTCGATGGCCGCATCGATGCGACGTTGTGTTGGTTCGGCGACGATCCCTTTGACAATCGCCGCAAATATCTCTTGAAGCAGGGCACACGCACGGTGGGCGCCAAGGTCGCTAAACTCATCGACCGTGTGGACGTCAAGAACTTGCAGATTTCTGAAGCCCCCGAGACCCTGATGCGTAACGACATCGGCCGCGCTCAACTCGTGCTGCCAGCGAAGATCGCCTTCGACAGCTACCGACAGAACCGGGCCACGGGCGCCTTCATTCTTATCGACGAACAAAGCAACGCGACCGTGGCGGCAGGCATGATCGACTAGGCCGCAGCACGAACGACGGCCTATTGCCTTTCCGTCTTTTGGGGGTTGAGGAACACGACCGTGTCGCGACGAAAATCCGTGCATCATGCCGTTTGACATTCTGTACATCCTTTCGGGAGCGTGCGTCGGGTTCATCGTCGGGCTGACCGGGGTGGGCGGCGGCTCGCTGATGACACCCATTCTGGTCCTTCTATTCGGGATCCATCCGGCGACCGCCGTCGGCACCGACCTTTTGTACGCGGCGGCCACCAAAGGCATCGGCTCGCTGGTTCATGGCTGGAAGCGAAACATCGCCTGGCGCGTGGTCGGCTTGTTGGCCACGGGCAGCGTGCCAGCGGCGGCAACAACACTCTTCATCTTGTCGCAACTCGGTCCACAAAGCCCCCAGGGTGCCAGGGTGATCACCGTGGTGCTGGGCTGCGCGTTGCTGCTGACCGCGACGCTGCTCATTTTCCGCAAATGGCTCATGAAGCTTCGCGGTATCGCATCGACGCCAGACCCGCTGCGCGAGGCTCTGCTGACGATTCTGACGGGCGCGGTAATCGGATTGCTGGTTTCGATTACCTCGGTGGGCGCGGGCGCTATCGGGGTCACGGCGCTGCTGATGCTCTATCCGAAATTTTCGATCGTCCGCGTCGTTGGAACCGACATTGCGCATGCGGTGCCATTGACCCTGGTGGCGGGATTGGGCCATTGGTTCATGGGTTCCGTCGATTTGACGATGCTGGTTTCCCTTCTCATGGGATCGATTCCCGGAATCGTCCTGGGAAGTTATTCGGCGCCTCACGTGCCCGACCGCAGCTTGCGCATCATCCTGGCGGTCGTTCTCACCGCCGTCGGGACCAAGCTAATCCTTAGCTAGCGGACCTTTTTGCTTGCCAATCCCTGAAGGGAAGACTATCTAGCACCCGCTCTAATCTCGCACGCAGGACTACGGCCGCGAGCCGATGGCTCGATGGTCGATCCGGTGTTCCAGCGCCATCTCGATAGCGCTGGGACGCACGTCCCGCGGAGGATCAACCGGAAAAAGGACGCATCAAATGGCAATGCCAACGTTTACCATGCGCCAGCTGCTCGAAGCCGGCGTACATTTCGGTCACCAGACACGTCGCTGGAACCCGAAGATGGCGCCGTATCTCTATGGCGCGCGCAACAACGTCCACATTATCGACCTTCAACAGACGGTGCCGCTGGTCTACCAGGCGATGAAGGCCGTCCGCGACGTGGTGGCCAATAACGGGCGCGTCTTGTTCGTCGCCACCAAACGTCAGGCGGCGGAGCCGGTCGCGGAAGCCGCGCGGCGCTGCGGCCAATATTTCGTCAACCATCGCTGGTTGGGCGGAATGTTGACCAACTTCAAGACGATCTCGTTGTCGATCAAACGTCTACGCGAGTTGGATGAGCGGCTCAGCACCGAAAACGTCGGGCTGACGAAAAAGGAATTGCTCAATCTGACGCGCGAACGCGACAAGCTTGAGCGTGCGCTCGGTGGCATCAAGGAAATGGGCGGTCTTCCCGACATTCTCTTTATCATCGATACCAACAAGGAATCGATTGCCGTCGCCGAAGCGCGCCGCCTCAATATTCCGGTGGCCGCCGTGCTCGACAGCAACAGCGATCCCGCCGGCATAACCTTCCCAATTCCCGGCAATGACGACGCGCTTCGCGCCATTCAACTCTATTGCGATCTCATGGCGGGGGCGGTTCTGGACGGCCTGCAGGAAGAACTGAAAGCTGCTGGCGTCGATGTCGGCGCCTCCGAAAGCGCACCGCGCGACGACGTTCCCGAGTTGGAAGGACAGGCGCAACAACCGTTAGAAGGCGGCGCCCCGGCCGCGGACGCCGAGACCGGTGCCAAGCCCGCGGCGCCGAAGC
The DNA here is from genome assembly GCA_947445225.1 of Rhodospirillales bacterium. Taxonomy (GTDB): domain Bacteria; phylum Pseudomonadota; class Alphaproteobacteria; order CACIAM-22H2; family CACIAM-22H2; genus SHVT01. The sequence continues at coordinate 10,571 of CANFCX010000069.1, read as the reverse complement.
GCCGGAGCGGAGCCGGCGCTCCGCGCCGACGGCCGGAGAAGGCCAAGGTCTAGTCCGGTTCAAGCCCCGAGGATAAAATCGGCCGTGGCCGTTTCGGCGGATTCCGCCGGCTAAAAAATGAGACCGAGGTGAACAATGGCAGAGATCACGGCATCGCTGGTCAAGGACCTGCGCGAAAAGACTGGGGCCGGCATGATGGACTGCAAGCGGGCGCTGGCGGAGACCGCCGGCGATCTCGAGCAGGCCGTCGATTGGCTTCGCAAGAAAGGGCTTGCCGCCGCGGCCAAGAAAGCCGGCCGTATCGCGGCAGATGGCCTGATCGCGGTGGCAACGGATGGAAAAGCCGGGGCCCTCGTTGAGGTCAATTCAGAAACCGATTTCGTTGCCCGTAACGAAGCGTTCCAGGAATTTGCGCGCAATCTCGGCCGACTTGCCCTGACAGTGGGTGGCGACGTCGAGCGGCTGAAATCGGCGGCTTATCCCGGGGGTGGCGCGGTCGCTGACGTTCTCACGACCCTGGTGGCGACGATCGGCGAAAACATGGCGCTGCGGCGCTCCATTGGGCTATCGGTGAAACAGGGCGTTGTCGCGGGTTATACCCATAGTTCGGTGGCGCCGGGACTCGGCAAGATCGGCGTCCTTGTCGGGATCGAATCTTCCGGCAATCCCGAAAGACTGTCCGCCCTAGGCAAGCAGCTTGCCATGCATGTCGCAGCGGCCAACCCGCAGGCGCTCGATATCGGCAGCGTCGATCCGGCGATGCTCGAACGCGAACGTGCGGTCTTGACGGAGCAGGCAAAGACCTCCGGAAAACCCGCCGCGGTTATCGAGAAGATGGTCGAAGGACGCCTTCGCAAGTACTATCAGGACGTCGTTTTGCTCGAACAGGTCTTCGTCATCGATGGCGAAACCCGAGTTGGCGCGGCGGTGGATGCCGTGGCCAAGGAACTGGGGACGCCGGTCAAGGTTGTCGCTTTCCAACGATTCGCTCTGGGCGAGGGGATCGAGCGGAACGCCAACGATTTTGCCTCCGAGGTAGCGGCCCTGGCCCGCTGACCTTCGGCCTTCGCGACATCGGCCAGGGCGCTTGGGCGCAGGGAGGGAGTGGCGATGACCTTCGCACCTAGGTACCGCCGAGTGCTCCTTAAAATATCGGGCGAAGCCTTGATGGGGCCGGGCGAATTCGGCTTGGATGGGCCCTCGATCGAGGCGATCGCTCGCGATATTCGCGGCGTCCATGCCATGGGCGTCGAGGTTTGCCTCGTGATCGGCGGGGGAAACATCTTTCGCGGGTTCAGCGGCGCGTCGGCCGGAATGGAACGCGCCAGCGCCGACTACATGGGCATGTTGGCGACGGTGATCAACGCCCTGGCGATGCAAAACGCGCTGGAGCGGTTGGGTGTCAGTACGCGCGTGTTGTCCGCCATACCCATGGCCACGGTCTGCGAGCCCTACATTCGCCGCCGCGCCATCCGCCATTTGGAAAAAAACCGAGTCGTGATCTTCGCAGCCGGTACGGGAAATCCTTTTTTCACGACCGATACGGCGGCGGCTTTGCGGGCGTCGGAAATGGGATGCAAGGCTCTGCTGAAGGGTACCAAGGTCGACGGGGTCTACAGCGCCGATCCAGTGAAGGACAAAAGCGCCACGCGGTTCGTCCGATTGGACTATCTTGATGTCCTATCGCGCGATCTCAAGGTCATGGACGCCTCGGCGATCTCACTCGCGCGAGAAAATGGCATTCCGATTCTGGTATTCTCGATACACAATGAAGGTGCATTCGCCGAAGTTATCTCCGGCAGAGGGCGGTTCACGATCATCGAGGAAAAGGAGTAATTCGTGTCCGGCGCGGATCTCAACGATCTCAAGCGGCGCATGACCGGTGCCATCGAGGCGGTGCGCAAGGAACTCTCGGGCCTGCGAACGGGCAGGGCCAGTGTCAGCCTGCTCGAACCGGTCTCCGTCGATGCCTATGGCAGCGCAATGCCACTCAATCAGGTTGGCACCGTCGGCGTGCCCGAGCCCCGATTGCTGACCGTTCAGGTCTGGGATCGTGGGCTGGTCAAGTCGGTTGAAAAGGCCATACGAGACGCCAATCTAGGGCTTAACCCGGTCGCCGACGGCCAGCTCATTCGCGTGCCCGTGCCGCAGTTGAACGAGGAACGGCGGAAAGAACTTATCAAGATCGCCCATAAATATTCAGAGCACGCGCGTATTTCGATCCGTAACGTGCGGCGCGATGGAATGGATGCGCTGAAGGTGCTGGAGAAAAAGGGCGATATCTCCGAAGACGAACATCGCCGGCGCGAGAGCCAAATTCAGACACTGACCGATGAGTTCATCGCGAAGGTGGACGAGGCGTTGGCTGCCAAGGAAAAAGACATCGCCCACGTTTGATATGATGAAACCTCAGCTCGCCAGCGAAGCGCCGCCGCCGATGCACGTTGCCATCATCATGGACGGCAATGGGCGTTGGGCTCAGGCGCGCGGCTTGCGCCGCACGGCGGGTCACCGCCAGGGCGCGGACGCCGTGCGCCGCGCGGTGGCGGGCGCTGGCGAACTCGGGATTGCCTATCTGACTTTGTTCGGCTTCTCGTCGGAGAACTGGAAGCGTCCGGTCGCCGAAGTCGACGACCTGATGGGGTTGCTTCGCCACTATCTGCGCGGTGAAATCGCCGAGCTGCACAAGGAAGGCATAAGGCTCCGGGTGATCGGCGATCGCAGCCGCCTGGCCGGAGACATCGTGGCGCTCATCGAAAACGCCGAAACGATGACCCGCGACAATTCCGCCTTGAATCTCACGGTCGCGCTTAGTTACGGCGGACGCGCGGAAATCGTTCAGGCGGCGAAAGACTTGGCCAAGGCGGTCGCCGAGGGGCGGGCGACAGTTGATGGCATCGATGAGACCGCCTTTGCCAACCAATTGTCGACGGCGGGAATTCCCGACCCGGATCTCGTCATCCGCACGAGTGGCGAGTTGCGCCTCAGCAATTTTCTCCTCTGGCAATCGGCCTATTCTGAATTGCTGTTCATCGACACGCTTTGGCCCGATTTCAACAAGGGCGATCTCGAAAAGGCCGTCAGGGAATTTCGGCGGCGGGAAAGACGATACGGCGCCGCCGGTGAGTGAAGCCTGGGCTCGCGGCCTGTTCCTCAGAATCATTTCTGCGCTGGTCCTGGCCACCGCGACCTTGGCGGCGGTGCAGGCTGGCCCGCCTTATTTCGGTGCCTTTGTCACCGCGGCAGCGATCATCATGGCCTGGGAGTGGGGGCGTCTTTGTGGTGATGGCACCTTCAATGCGACCGGTGCCGCGCTTATTCTGGTGATCGCCGCAACGTCGAATTTCGCCGCATTCGGCGAGCCCGAGGTGGCGCTGGTCATGACCATGGCTGCTCCCCTGCCGTTGATTGTATTGGCGCGCCTCCGTCACCACCCTCATCCATTTTGGGTTGGGCTTGTCGGCGTGCCCTATTTGAGCTTGCCGGTGATCGCCGTGCACTGGCTCTATTTGTCGCCGGCGTCGGGTCGCATGACGCTTCTTTGGCTGCTGGTGATCGTCTGGGCGACCGACACGGCGGCGTATTTCGCCGGCAAGTTGATCGGCGGACCGCTTCTGGCGCCCAGTATTAGCCCCAAGAAAACATGGGCCGGCCTGGGCGGCGCGATGGTCGGGGCCGCGGCCGCGGGAGTGGCGGTCGGATTGACCGGCGGCGCAAGCCTGTCCGTCCCCATGATCGCCGGGATTGCGATGATTCTGGCGGTCGTGGCGCAGGGCGGCGACCTGGCCGAATCCTTCGTCAAGCGGCGTTTCGGCGTGAAAGATGCCAGCGCGCTGATCCCAGGCCATGGCGGGTTGCTCGATCGGGTTGACGGGCTGATGGCCGCCGCCGCCGCCTTCGGCCTGTTCCAGGCCGTGTCCGGCACCGAGGTTCTCTCATGGCGTTAACAAGCCCGGCGCCGCGAACTCAACCGCGCCGCATAACCATTCTCGGCGCGACCGGCTCGATCGGCCGCAACACCGTCGACCTCATCGAGAGACAGAAGGGGGCCTATGCAATCGAGGCCCTGACGGCGCAGCGCGATGTCGCCCGTCTGGCCGATCAGGCGCGGCGCCTTGGGGCAAGACGGGCGGTGGTGGCCGACCCGGCATTTTACGTCGCACTCAAGGCTGCGCTTTCGGGTTCCGGTGTCGAGGCCGCGGCCGGTCCGGAGGCTTTGGTGGAGGCGGCCGCCATGCCGGCCGAATGGGTCATGTCCGCCATTGTCGGCGTCGCCGGGCTGGCCCCCACACTTACGGCGGTGCGGCGCGGCGCCGTGGTTGCGCTCGCGAACAAGGAATGCCTCGTTTCCGCGGGCCCGGTCATGACGGCGGAAATCAAGCGGCACGGCGCCACGCTGCTGCCGGTCGATTCGGAGCACAACGCCATATTTCAGGTCTTTGACGCCGTGCAGCCCGAGGCGGTGGAACGCATTTATTTGACGGCTTCCGGCGGTCCCTTCCGCACGCTCCAACACGATGCGATGGCCGACGTCACGCCGGCTCAAGCCTTGGCCCACCCGACTTGGACCATGGGCGCCAAGATTTCGGTCGATTCGGCGACCATGATGAACAAGGGCCTTGAATTGATCGAGGCGCATTACCTGTTTCCAGTTGGCAAGGACCGAATCGAAATCCTTGTCCATCCCCAATCGGTCGTGCATGGGCTGGTGGCGATGGTGGATGGGTCGATTCTCGCCCAACTGGGTAGCCCAGACATGCGCACGCCCATTGCTTATGCCTTGGGCTGGCCGCGGCGCATGCCGGCGCCCTCGGCGCGGCTGGATTTGGCTAAACTAGGGCAACTGACCTTCGAGGCGCCCGACCCGGTGCGGTTTCCCGCGCTTCGACTTGCGCGCGATACCTTGCACCAGGGCGGTGGTGCCCCTACTATTCTCAATGCGGCCAATGAGGTCGCCGTTCACGGCTTTCTCGCCGGACGCATTGGGTTCCTCGATATCGTTCGCGTGGTCGAACGATGCCTTGAGACGGTGGAATCGATGACGCCCGGCGATCTCGTTGACGTTCAGGCGTTGGACGGGGAGACTCGCCGCATGGCAGCGGAAGTTGTGGTCGATGTGTCGAGACAAAGAGCGAGTTGAGTGATCCCACGATGGAATTTCTGGCAAGCGCCGCAAGTTACATAATCTCGTTTCTCTTGGTCTTGACCGTCCTCGTCTTCGTGCACGAGCTCGGTCACTATTGGGTGGCGCGGCGTTGCGGCGTTCGCATCGAAATATTCTCCATTGGGTTCGGCCCGGAGATTCGGGGCTGGACCGACCGCGCGGGGACCCGATGGAAGCTGAGCCTGGTGCCCCTGGGCGGCTATGTGAAGATGTTCGGCGACGCCGACGCGGCCAGCGTGACTAGCAACCCCTTGGTTGGTTTGAGCCCGCGCGATGTGGCTGAGTCGTTCTATCACAAGCCGCTGGCCCAACGCGCCGCGATCGTTGCCGCCGGGCCGGCCGCGAATTTCCTATTCGCCGCCCTGGTTTTCGCCGGATTGTTCGTTTTCGTCGGTCAGCCTTTCACGCCGCCCGATATCAGCGCCGTCCTGCCGGGAAGCGCGGCCGAAAAGGCCGGCCTCCAACCGGGGGATCGCATACTTCGCATCAACGGTGAATCGATCGAACGATTCGAGGAAATCCAACGTATCGTCCAAATTGGCCTGGAACAACCGCTCGACATCGTCGTTCGCCGCGGCAGCGGCGAGATTGTCCTGAGGGCGGTGCCGGTTGTCGTTGAGGAAGTGGACCGGTTGGGCGACAAACATCGTGTCGCCAGGCTCGGGTTGCGCGCCGGCGGCGTCGAATTCGTGCGGCATGACCCGCTCACCGCCGTGTGGCGATCGGTGCAGGAAACCTATAGCCAAACGGTGGGCACGCTGCGCGCCGTCGGGCAGATGATCGCCGGTAGCCGCACGACCGAAGAACTTGGCGGGCCGCTGCGCATCGCCCAGATGTCGGGCGAAGTCGTACAGGGCGGCGTCGGCTCGCTGCTCGTCTTTATCGCGATATTGTCGATCAATCTTGGCCTCATCAATCTTTTCCCAATCCCGGTCCTTGATGGCGGCCACCTGATGTTCTACGCCATTGAGGCAGTGCGGGGACAACCATTAGGCCCGCGGGCCCAGGAATATGGGTTCCGCTTCGGCCTTGCCCTGGTCTTGTCGCTCGCGGTTTTTGCGACCTGGAACGACCTCGTCCATCTCAGGGTGGTCGAATTCCTGGTCGGATTAGTCACCTGATACGGCTGCGGCGCATGGTCGAATTCAGTCGTTGGGCCGCGGTTGCCGCGTTGTCGGCCGCGCTTTTTCTGCCGTCGGCGATTCAGGCGCAGGTGCTGCCGTCCGCGCCGCGCATCCAGGAAATCCGGGTCGAAGGCAATCAGCGCGTGGAGCCGGAGACGGTCCGCTCCTACATGACGTCGGTCAGGACGGGCGACGGGTTCGAGCCGGACCGACTCGACCGCGCCCTTAAGGACCTATTCGGCACCGGCCTGTTCGCCGATGTCACGTTGCGGCGCGAGGGCGGTGCGCTGGTCGTCAGCGTCGTCGAAAATCCCATCATCAACCGCATCGCCTTCGAGGGAAATCAGCGGATCACCGAGGAAGTGCTAAGGCAGGAAGTTCAGCTGCGCCCGCGCGTGGTCTACACGCGAACCCGCGTACAAAGCGATGTGAACCGAATCCTCGATATCTACCGGCGCAGCGGTCGGTTTGCCGCCTCCGTCGAACCGAAAGCCATTCAGTTGACGCAGAACCGCGTCGATTTGGTGTTCGAGGTTGATGAAGGACCGCGCACGAATGTGCGGCGCATCAACTTCGTTGGCAACCGGCAATTCTCCGATAGCCGGTTGCACGAAATCGTCCTGACCAAGGAGAGCCGCTGGTATCGCTTTTTCTCCAGCGACGATACCTACGACCCAGATCGGCTATCCAACGACCGCGAATTGTTGCGTCGTCATTATCTCGCAAACGGGTATGCGGATTTTCGCGTGGTCTCCGCGGTCGCCGAACTGACCCCCGAGCGCGACGCATTTTTTGTCACCTTCACGATCGACGAGGGCGAACGATACAAATTCGGGAAGGTCGATCTGGAATCCCGTCTTCGCGATCTCGATCCAACGCAACTCCGTAGCAATGTCACGACAACCACCGACGATTGGTACAACGCGGACGCGGTCGAGGACACGATCAACAAACTCACCGACGCGCTCGGCACGCTGGGTTATGCCTTCGTCGAAATCAGGCCCCGCATTAACCGGAACCGCGATGCGCGCACCATCGATCTAACCTTCGAGATCGAAGAAGGTCCGCGTGTTTATGTCGATCGCATCAACATCGTCGGAAATGTCCGCACGATGGACAAGGTTGTCCGCCGCGAGTTCCGCCTCGCCGAGGGCGACGCATTCAACACCGCGAAGCTGCGGCGGTCGCGCCAGCGCATCCGCAATTTGGGCTTTTTCGAAAAGGTCGAAGTCGCCAATGTTCAGGGCTCCGCGCCCGATCGAACCACGATCAACGTCGAAGTCGAGGAGAAATCGACCGGCGAGTTGAGCTTTGGGTTCGGATTCTCGACCAATGAAGGCCCGCTCGCCGATGTCAGCATTCGCGAGAGAAATCTTCTCGGGCGTGGCCAGGATTTGAGGCTGGGTCTCCAGGTCTCCGGCCGCCGGCAACAGGTCGACCTGAGCTTCACGGAGCCGTTTTTCCTCGATCGCAATCTCTCCGCTGGGTTCGACGTTTTCACCGTCGAGCGTAACCGACAGCGCGAAAGTTCGTTCGATTCGAGCGAAACCGGCGGGACGCTTCGACTTGGCTATGACATCACGGAGGCGTTGCGCCAGACACTTCGCTATACGTTGCGCCAGGACGAGATTTCCAACGTGCCTTCCACCGCCTCGCGGTTCGTTCGCGAACAGCAAGGCAGCCGTGTGTCCTCGATCCTGGGCCAGGAGTTAACCTACGACCGCAGGGACGACCGCTTCGATCCGACGGAAGGATATTTTGTCCGTTTGGGCAACGAGGTGGCCGGGCTCGGGGGCGAGGTGTACTATTTGCGCCACCGGCTTTCGGGCGCCTACTATTATTCCCTGGCCACCGAATGGGTCGCGAGCGTCTCCGGCGAAGCCGGCTACATCATCGGCCTCGGAGAAAACGTCCGTATCCAAAACCGATTTTTCCTTGGCGGCGACACCTTCCGCGGTTTTGCTAACGCCGGCGTCGGCCCCCGCGACATCGCCACCGATGACGCCCTGGGCGGCAATGAATATGTCGTCGGTACTGTCGAGTTGACATTCCCCACCGGATTGCCGAAGGAGCTGGGCCTCAAGGGCGGTCTCTTTACCGATGTCGGCACGCTGGGTAGTTTGGACACGGTCAACCTCGGGGTCTCCGATGCTCAGTCTTTGCGCGCATCGGCCGGCGTCGGTTTGTCCTGGCGTTCGCCGGTCGGTCTGATCCGAATCAGTATGGCGAAGGCTGTGCTCAAGGAGGAGTACGACAAATCCGAACTCTTCCGCTTCAGTCTCGGCACGCGGTTCTAGCTAAGCAGGTGAATGGAATGAGAAATTTCATTGTCGCGTCAATCGCGGTTCTCGCCGCGGCGGTTTGCACCGTTTCGGCCCATGCGCAACAAGTCGCGGTCGTGGATCACCAAACGGTCATGCGGGATGTGACAGCCGCGCTTGCCGCTCGAGAACAAGCTGAAAAGCAGAAAGTCACGCTCCAGGCCGAACTCACGCGCCAGGAAAATGATGTTCGCGCGGCGGATCAGGATTTGACCAAACAGCGCCCACTTCTTGCGCCAGAGGCCTGGAATCAGCGGCGGCGGGATCTCGACAAGCGAATTTCCGACCTGCAGCAGCAGGCTCAACTGCGCAATCGCCAACTCAACGATGGCTATTCGGAAGCCATGCGAAAAGTTGAGAAGGCCATGGTTGATGTCGTTGCCGAGTACGCGGTCGAAAAGAAGCTTGAACTTGTGGTTACCAAGGGTGTGGTGCTTTATGCCGGCAAGACCCTTGATATCACTGGCGAAGTGGTGAAAAGAGTGAATAAGAAACTTCCAACCGTCGCCGTCGAAATTCCGAAATAGGACACCCCACCATGGCGGATCCGCGCTTTTTCGCCGTCGCGGGCCCCTTCGGTCTCGGACAGTTGGCGGACTTGGCCGAAGCGCGACTGGCCGATGGCGCCGATCCGAATGCTGAATTCACCGATGTCGCTCCGCTCGAGACCGCGGGCCCTGGCAACGTCAGTTTTCTGGACAATAAGCGTTATGTTGACGCCTTTCGCGTCAGCCGCGCCGGTGCCTGCGTTGTTCATCCCTCCGTGGCTCCGGAGGCACCCGCCGGTATGCTTCTGTTGCTGACCGATAAACCCTATCGGGGTTATGCCAGGATCGCCCAGGCATTCTATCCGAGGCTCGGGCGCGCCGATTCCACCATTCATCCAACCGCGACCGTCGATCCAAAGGCGGTCTTGGGCAAACAATGCCGCGTCGAGGCAGGCGCGGTGATCGGGGCCGGCGCCGAGATCGGGAGCGGCTGCCGGATCGGGCCGAACGCGGTCATCGGCGAGGGGGTTGTCCTCGGCGAGGATTGCGTGGTTGGCGCTTGTGCGTCCCTGAGCCATTGCTTGGTCGGATCCCGGGTTGTCATTTACCCCGGCGTTCGTATCGGACAGGACGGCTTCGGCTTCGCCATGGATGCGGCCGGGCACGAAAAGGTGCCTCAATTGGGCCGTGTCATCGTCCATGACGACGTGGAAATCGGCGCCAACACGACCATCGATCGCGGCAGCGGACCCGATACGGTCATCGGGGCCGGGTGCATGATTGATAACTTGGTTCAGATCGGGCACAACGTCCAATTGGGTCGGGGTTGCGTCGTGGTTGCGCAAGCTGGGATCGCTGGAAGCACGCGGCTGGAGGATTTCGTCATCGTCGCGGCCCAGGCGGGGGTCATAGGTCATGTGACGATCGGGCGAGGCGCTCGCCTCGCCGCCCAATGCGGGGTTATGCGGAACGTGGCGCCGGGGGAAAATGTCGGGGGCAGTCCCGCCATGCCGCTGCGTCAATTCATGCGCCAGGTCGCGACTTTGGCCCGACTCGCTAAGCGAACGGAAGTCTGAGCGATGGACGAAGGAAAGAAAATCGCGGTCGGTGAGGTCATCGACATCACCCGCGTGATGGAAATGATCCCGCACCGGTATCCATTTCTGATGGTGGATCAGGTGATCGAGGTCATTCCCGACCAATCCGCCATCGGGATCAAGAATGTGTCGATCAACGAGCCGCATTTTCAGGGACATTTTCCACAGCGTCCGGTGATGCCGGGGGTCCTGATCATCGAGGCCATGGCGCAAACCTCGGCGGTTCTGGTGGTGCGGACCCTCGGTCCCTCTGCGGAGGGCAAACTCGTCTATTTCATGTCCGTCGATAGCGCGCGTTTTCGCAAGCCCGTGTTTCCGGGTGCGCGGCTGATGATCCACGTGGTCAAGGAACGCAGCCGCGGCAATGTGTGGAAGTT
>CANFCX010000068.1 GCA_947445225.1 Rhodospirillales bacterium | reverse complement strand
GAGTCGCCTTCGGCGACGCACGAGCCGCGAAATCGGTACAGAATCCGGAGCTTGTACTCGGTCGCAGGCTCCGCGCCTGTAGCGCGGAAATCTGCGAGCGAGTACTAGGAAGCCGTTCGCGCCCGCCGGCGGGACCAGGCCAGGGTAAAGGGCAATTTCAGCAACTGGTACAGCGCGGGCGCGGCGAGGGCAGCCGCCGCGACATAAGCGAGGCTAACGACATCGAGCGGCACGGAAGGCTCAAAATCCCGAAAAGCCGCCGATGCGATGCCGGGATCGACATGGCGGAGAAAGGCAAAAGGCCGCGCCAAGGGTGAAGCTTCGCGCAGCGCCGCCATCGCCGCCTCCAAATCCTCGACGCGCAAACGCACGAGGACGGAAAGCCCTTCGCGTGTGCCCGGATCGGCGGCCACATACGCGGCCGAACTCGACAAACGTTGGGCGGCAAGGCGCGCCTCGTCCAGATGGCCGCCGAGTCTCTGCAGATAATGCTGAACAAACGCCTGAAACTGCGAGGCGGAAAGCGCGGCCGCCACGCTCAATCCGGCGGCAATCAGCCGATCGACGATGCGAAGGAGAAAACCCATTACGTCGATGCGGGGTCGGCGAAGAATCGCCTAGTTTTGGCCGGCGGGCTGGTAATTATCGACCAACGTCTTGACCAAATCGAGATGAAGATCGGCGCCTTCCGGATCCATCGCTTCCTTCAAATAGTCGACGAATTCGGGCGACAGCAACAAATCCTTCAGATGAAAGGCCACCCATTGAGCCTCGCGCACGATTTGCGCGTCGACCAACATGAGAATAAGCACGAGCGACCCGCGTCCCAGCATGGTGCGCACGACGTCATGCGCGCCATGCGCCTCGAACAGGTGAAACAGGTCGTTGCATAACTCGCGCACCTTATCGACGTCGCTGCGCTTGCCGTGATCGGTGATCAGGCAAATCGACGATTGCGCGACGCTGCCCGCGACATCGGCGTCGGCGGGAAATTCCCGGCTGAGCGTGAGCAATCCCTTGTAAATCGCCTCGGCGGCGGCGATGTCGTCTTTTTCGCCGAAATCGTAGACCAGCACCGCGGCCGCGGAGGCAAGGGCGCGACGCAGATACCCCCCCGGTGGTGTCGCCGCGGCCATTGCCGCCATATCGGCATGGAGCGATTTCACCAGATCCAGATCGCCGCGCTTATGCGCCGCGGTGGCCGTAAGCTGCTGCATCGGCGCCATCATTTCCGCGCGCGGCATCCGGCCATTGCCGCGTTCGACAAGATGGCCCCATTCCGCAAGTTTGGCGCGCAGGCCTTCGGCGTCGTCGGAATCGCGCGGCAAAAGGCGATGAATGGCCGCGTCCGGGTCATCCTTCGCCAGGTATCGGATCAAACCGATGAGATCGTTATCGACTGACATGACAAACATCATCGGTCGGCAAATCGCCTTTGCCAATGCCTTTTTTTGAAGTCGCGGGTTGTTCGTTGGAACGAGGCGAGCTTGCGTTTCGCGACAAGCGGAGGATGATCGCCGTGGTTTAATTCCATCCCCGATCACGGTCATGACCCGCGCCGACGCTGGCCCCTTCCCCATCACCGGTACAGACCTTCAGAGCCGCATCCTTTACCGCGATGCGCTGATGCTGATCATCGACAAGCCAACTGGGCTGCCGGTTCACGCCGGGCCAGGAGGAGGGCGCAGCCTTGAAGATTTGTTCGATGCGCTTCGCTTCGGCCTGCCCAATCCACCCGCGCTCGCCCACCGGCTGGATCGCGACACCAGCGGCTGCCTGGTTCTCGGGCGCCACCGGCGAGCATTGAGGCGGCTCGGCGGGCTATTTTCCGAAGGCAAGGTGGAGAAGATCTATTGGGCCGTGGTCGAGGGCCGACCAGCGGCGGCGTCGGGTCGAGTCGAACATCCGCTTAAGAAAATCACGCAAAAAGCCGGCTGGCGGATGGTCGTGGCCGCGGATGGCCAAAGAGCTATAACCGATTACCGAGTTATCGGTGAAAGCGGCGGGCGGTCATGGATCGAATTTCGTCCACGCACCGGGCGCACCCATCAAATTCGCGTCCATGCCGCGATGCTGGGTTGTCCGTTGGTCGGCGAGCCCGTCTATGGCCGCGCCCCGCCCGATGCACGCGTGCCGCTTCACCTTCACGCCCGCGAAATCAGCGTGCCGCTCCATGAAGGAAAGCCAATCGTGACCGCCGTCGCCCCGCCGCCCACGCATATGATAGCCGCCCTCGTATCGTGCGGCTACGTCGTGAACCAGTAACTTCCGTCGCGGCGAATCGGACTATTTTGCCGCCGCCGCCGTTGTCCTCGTAGGCTGGGTTTGGAGCCGAACCGATGGAGGGTGTGGTGTCGCGGATTTTGGCCTATGTCTCGATCGCCGGGCTCGTCCTTGCCGCGGGAATGGCGCTGACGGCGACCCCAGCGGCGGCCGGCACCGGCTTTTCGATCACCTATTCATTCGGGCACGGGTCTTCATTCGGGCACCGGTCCTCCCATGACCGGGACTGGAGATCGCGGCGAGGCGGCGACAACCGCGGGCACCAGTTCGAGCGCTACCGCCCGGCACCGAGGATCTATTGGCCAGCGCCGCCGTCCAGGGTCGTCGTGCTGCCCCCACGCACGATTTATGTTCCCAGCAGCCCGGTCCTTCAGGCGGTTCCGGCATCGCCGGTATTCCGCGGCACCGATGGACGGTATTGCCGCGAATACCAGACGACGGTCACCATCGCCGGTACCGGACAACCGGGCTATGGCACCGCCTGCCTGGAGCCCGACGGCACTTGGCGGGTCGTGAACTAACTAACACCTCCGACCAGTCAATCCGCGACAACCACCCAAAAGGTTGGCAGAGTCGCCCGGACGATCTGTTGTCGTATCTGGGTGACGCATGACCTTCACGGGGCATCGCAGGTGGTGGATGGCTTTCGGTCTGATTTCGGCATTGCTGAGCGGCTGCTCCGCCGGCACCGGCGCGATCATCGATTTCGCCTCGCTCGAGCGGCCGGACAGCCCGAATAATTTCTTGGTTTGCCCGGATGGTTTTTGCAGGGCCGCCGTGGATATGCCGAGCCCGGCTTTCGCGGCTTCGCCGGATGTCCTGTTCGCGGCGACCAAACGGGCCTTGGGCCGGCAGGAACGGACGGCGCTGGAGCTTGAGGACCAGCCTCGCCGCCAGCTTGTCTATGTGCAACGTTCCGCGTTGATGCGCTTCCCCGACCGCGTCTGGATCGAAATCGTGCCCTTGCCCGGCAACCGCTCGGGGCTGGCCGTGTTCAGCCGGTCGATCTACGGCTATTCCGATCTGGGTGTGAACAAGGGCCGCGTCTTGGCCTGGCTGGACGCGATCGGCGCGGAGCTCGCCGCGCGTTAGGCGGCTTTGGCCGGCCGGTTTACGCGGGGAGGATGCGCCGACGCGGCGATCGGGCTAAGATAGTTTTGGAATGACCCCAGGAGGTGATCCATGAGCCCAAGATTGATTTTGGCTTCGGCCGCCGCGCTTGTCGCCTTTGGCGCGACGTCAGTTTTCGCCCATCACGGATGGACGGGATATGACGAGGGCAAAACAATGACGCTGACCGGCTCGATCAGCCGCATCTATTTTGGCAACCCGCATGTTCAGATCGACCTGAAGGGCAGCGACAAGGCCTGGAATGTTGTGCTGGCGCCGCCGGCCCGCATGCAAATGCGCGGGCTGCCGGAAGGCTCGCTGAAGACCGGCGATACCGTCAGCGTCATCGGCTACGCCCATCGCGGCTCGCCAAACGAGTTGCGCGCCGAACAGATCGTGGTCGCGAGCAAGACCATCGAAATGCGCTAAAGCCGGTCGGCCGCGGCGACGCCATCGCTGAGCAATTGCACGCATTTACGTCCGAGGCGCAAAGGCCGCGCCGCCGGTACCTTTGATGGCGGCTATCGACGAGGCCCCGTGCACGAAGCAACCAACGTTCGGTCATGACCGGCCCTGAGGTCGACGGTCGCCCTGCCTCGGCATGGCTCGCCGCCGTTCGCGAATCCGAGCGGCGCGGGGAATTGCTGGCCGCCTATGACATCGCCGAACGAGGGCTAGAGCGGTATCCGGACGATGTCCCTCTGAAACATCGGGCGGTGCTTGCCTTGGCGCGTGCCGGCGCCACCGAACAAGCGCAGAAGCGTTTTCTTGACTATGGCCTGGCCGACGTCGCCGACGAGGACGTCGCCGCGCTCAACGCCCGCATCGCCAAGGATCGGGCGCTTGCGGTCAACGGCGCCGAACGCCGTCGGCGCGCGGCCGAGGCGGCTTCCCTCTATGAAGCCATATTCACCCGTACCGGCGGGTATTATCCGGGAATCAATGCCGCGACGATGTATCTCATCGCCGGCGAACCTTCGCTCGCCGAAACGCTTGCCCGGCGGGTACGCCCGCTCGCCCTGGCCGCTAGCGGGGAACCCTATTACCGCGCCGCGACCCTCGCCGAGGCTGCGTTGTTGCTGGATGATCCGGCGGCGGCGCGCGAGGCTCTGGCCAGCGCGGCGACGCTACACGGCGGCGACTTCGCCGGCGTTGCCAGCACACGCAAACAGCTTCGGCTGATCTGCGCCGCGAAGGGCAGCGATCCCACCCTGCTCGCTTCGCTGTGGGTGCCGAGCGTTATCCATTACTCCGGCCACCGTATCGCCGCTCCGGGACTCTCCGGGCGGTTTGCGGCCGACGCCGAATCCGATGCCGCCGCCAAAATCGCCGAGGCGCTGGCGGCCGAGCGAGTCGGTTTCGGGTACGGCTCGTTGGCCTGCGGGGCCGACATCCTGTTCGCCGAGGCATTGATCGCGCGCCGGGCGGAATTACACGTCGTGCTTCCTTTCGCCGATGAGGAGTTCGTCGCCACCTCGGTAGCGACCGCGGGCCCGGGCTGGGTCGAACGGTTCCGCACCTGTATCGGCGCGGCGGCGTCGGTGAGCCACGCGACCGAGGGGGCCCATCTCGGCGACGATCTTCTCTATCGTTACGCCGCCGAATACGCGATGGGATTGGCGTTGCTGCGGGCGCGGTATCTGGATGCCGAAATCCGCCAGATCGCGGTGTGGGATGGCGGCCCTGCCGCGGGTGATGCGGGAACCGCGATCGATGTCGCGACATGGAAGGGCAAAGGACTGCCCCTCACGGTTATCGCACCCCGCCCCACCTCCGCCCGGCCATCGTCGGCGACTTCAACGGCGGCCGCGAGCGGCGCTATCGTCGGCGGCGGCCGGCACCTTCGGGCGATGTTGTTTGGCGATGTCAAGGGGTTCAGCAAGCTAAAGGACGAGGAAATTCCCATCTTCGTGGCTCGGCTTTTGGGCACGATCGGGGAGGTGCTCGCGCGGTATGGGAGTGCGGTTCTGTTTCGAAATACCTGGGGTGACGGTATTTTCGCCGTGTTCTCCGACGCGCAGACGGCCGCCGCCTGCGCGCTCGAGCTACAGGCGGCCATCGGCCGCCTCGACCTTGTCGCGCTTGGCCTGCCGCCCTCCCTGGCTCTGCGATTGGGCGGCCACTACGGCCCGGTTTATGGCGTGCCCGATCCCGTTCTGGGCGTGGCCAATTTTTTCGGCGCCCATGTCAGCCGCACGGCACGGATCGAGCCGGTGACGCCGGAAGGCAGCGTCTATGTCAGCGAGCCTTTCGCCGCCGCGCTGGCGCTCGAGGGGAATAAACGCTTCGGCTGCGACTATGTCGGCCAAATGGCCGCCGCTAAGGGTTATGGCAGTTTCCGCATGTATCTGGTTCGCCATCTCGGGAATTCATGACACAAACGCCGTTCCGCATCTTTGTGTCCTCGCCGGGCGATGTCGGCGAAGAACGTGTCATCGCGGTGCGCGTGATCACACGGCTCGCCGGCGAATTCGGCCAGTTCCTCACTATCCAGCCGGTGGTCTGGGAACATGAGCCGTTGCGCGCGACCGGGCATTTCCAGGATCAGATCACGCGGCCCTCGGATACGGATATCGTCGTTTGCATCCTGTGGTCGCGCCTGGGCACACGCCTGCCCGAGCAATTTCGGCGCGCCGATGGCAGCCTTTTTTCTTCCGGGACAGAGTGGGAGTTCGAAGACGCCGCCAGCGCCTTCCGAACCCGCGGCGCGCCCGATTTGCTGGTCTATCGAAAGACCCAGGAAGCCACCGCGAGCCTGACCGATGCCGACGCGGTGCTGCGGAAACTGGAGCAGAAGAAGGCGCTCGACGCCTTCATCACCCATTGGTTTGGGAGCGCCGAGGACAGCTTTCGCGCGGCCTTTCACAACTTCGCCGACGCCGACGAATTCGAACGTGTTCTGGAAATGCACCTGCGTCGGGTCCTGCAGGACAGGTTGCCCAAGAACATCAACAGCGATTCCGCGGGATCGACGGTTACCTGGCACCGCGGATCGCCCTTTCGCGGGCTTGAGGCTTTCGACGTGGATGACGCGCCGATCTTCTTCGGACGCACCCGCGCCATCGCCGAATTGAAGGCCGCGCTCGTCGCCCAGGCCCTGCGCGGCACCGCCTTCGTCACCGTGTTTGGCATGAGTGGCAGCGGCAAGTCGTCGCTGGTTCGGGCGGGGCTGCTGTCCACGATGGCCCAGCCCGGTGTTGTCGAAGGCGTCGGGCTGTGGCGGTGGGCCATCTTGCGGCCGAGTGACGGCGCCGACCCGGTGGACGTGCTGGCGACCGCGCTGTTGTCCGACACCGCCCTGCCGCGCATGAAGCAAAGTGGCATCGACCACGCGGCCCTCAGCAAACTCCTGCGCGAGGCGCCGCAACAGGCGGCGTTTCCGATCCGCGTTGGACTGGCCGAGGAGAGCCGCGATAGCGGGCTGCGGGAGGATAGCGCCGCCCGGCTGGCGCTCGTCGTCGATCAGCTCGAAGAATTGTTCACCTTGCCGACGCTTGTGCCCGCCGCACGCACCGCTTTTGTCAGCGCTATCGACGCGCTCGCCCGCAGCGGCCTGGTCTACGTCGTCGCCACCATGCGCAGCGACCTCTACCACCGCGCCGCCGAAGAGCCCCAGCTCGTGAGCCTCATGGAGGGCGCCGGCCACTATCACTTGCTGCCCCCGTCCGCGGCCGAAATCGCCCAAATCGTTCGCCAACCCGCGCGCGCCGCCGGCCTGCGCTTTGAAATCGCGGCCGACAGCAACGAACGTCTTGACGACGTGTTGCTCGCCGCCATCGGCCAGGATCCGGCCGCCTTGCCGTTGCTCGAATTCACACTCGAGGAGTTGTTCGCGCACCGCTCGCCCGATCGCGTATTGACCTTCGCCGCGTATCGGGAATTGGGCGGGCTCGGCGGTTCGCTCGCCCGCCGCGCCGAGGAGGTCTTCGCTCAACTGCCGCCGGACACCGGGCAAGAGGCCCCCGCGGTATTTCGCGGATTGGTCACGATCGGTCCGCGCGAGGACGAGCCGCCGACCGCCCGGCGCGTGCCCATGGCCGCGATCGCCACGACTCCCCGGCGCCAGGCGATCGTCGACGCGATGATTGGGGCGCGCCTCTTGGTTGCCGATCGAGCCGATGACGGAACCGCCGTCATCCGCATCGCCCACGAGGCGTTGCTCAAACATTGGCCGCGGCTGAATGGCTGGCTGGCGGCCGATCGCGAATTCCTGCGCATACGGGAACAAGTCGCCCAGGCCGCCTCGCGCTGGCAAGGCGAAGGGCGCATGGACGATCTCCTGCTGCCCGAGGGACGTTCCCTCCTCCAGGGCGAGACCCTGCTGCCGCGCCGGAACGAGATCGATCCCGTGATCGTCGAATTCGTCGAGGCCTCCAAGGCGGCAAGGAAGGCGCGCCAGAAATACGAACGCCGCCGCCAACGCCGCCGTCTGCAATATGCCATCGGCAGTGCGGTCGTCTTCGCCTTCATTTCCCTTTTCGCGCTCTCTACACTTTTCTATGCGGATTATCTCGAAGGAATCGCCATAACCGAGGGCCGCGCGCGCGAAGCGGCGGCGCAACGGGCGATCGTCGAGCGCGACAACGCGCTCATCAATCAATCTCGCTTTCTCGGCGCCCAGGCCCGGGACCTCGCGGATTCGGGCGATACAGAACTTGCCTTGTTGATCGCCCTCGAAGCGCTGCCCCGCGATCTCCAACAGCCCAACCGGCCGCTTATTCCCGAAGCCATGACGGCCTTGCATTACGCGTTCAGCCTGCACCGCGATGGGCCGATCCTGCGCAGCGCGGCCCGAAGCCTGCAAAATGGCGCCTTCACCCGCGACGGCACGAAGTTTGTCGCGACTGGGATCAACGGCGTCGCCATCGCTTGGGATGTGGCATCGACCCGAACGGCCTTCTATCTCGTGGGTCTCGAAAACGAAGCCATCAGCCTTGCCTCGAGCGCGGACGGTCGATGGATTGCGACCGGCTCGCGCGACAAGACGGCGCGCTTGTGGCGCGCGGAAAATGGCGAGCCCGGTCCGGTCTTTCCCCATGAACGAGAGGTCTCGGCTCTTGCCTTCGACCCGACCTCAAAGACCCTCGCAACCGGCACCTGGGGCGGCGCGATCCGCCTGACCGACATCGCCTCCGGCGAAGTCCGCCGCGAACTGGCGAGGGATATTGGGCTGGTCGATTCGGTCGCCTTTTCGCCCGACGGAGGGCTGCTCGCGGCGGCTGCGCGCGACCGATTCGCGATGTGGAACACGCGGACCGGGGAACCGGTGGCGACGCGCGCGATCGACAGTCCGCGGACACCGGTATTTAGCCCGGACGGTCAATGGCTCGCGGTCGGGACTCTGGCGGGCATCGTCCACGTCCTGCGTGCACCGGATTGGACCGAGGCTTTTACGCTGCGGGGACACCAGGGCTGGATCACCTCCCTCAGATACAGTCCGCAGGGCGATCGCCTCATCTCCGCCTCGGAAGATGGCACGGCACGCCTTTGGAGTGCCGCCAATGGCAACCCGATCGCGGTCTTGGCCGGACATAGATCCGCCGTCCAGGACACTACCTTCGACGGTACCGGCGAAATGATTGCGACCGCATCGATCGACGGCACGGCTCACCTTTGGGACGGCCGAACCGGGAGGTCGATAGCCAGTCTCCGCGGCCATACAGCCGGCGTGGAAGCGGTTGCTTTCGATCCCAAGGGCCGTTGGTTGGCTACCGTATCGTCCGACGATACGGCAAGGCTGTGGGACCTGAATGTCGGCATGGGCCGGCTTCTGTGGCACGCCAAGCCTGGCGTATCGACCGTTTTCGACGACGATGTCCGTGGCTTCGCATTCACCAAAGACGGCGGTCGCCTGATCACCGTGGGGCGGTATGCGGGGATCAAGAGCTGGGATCCACGATCCGGGGCCGCCCTTGGGGCATTCGAATTGGCGGACGCCTTGGTCGAATCCGACGGTGTTGCCCTCAGCCCCGAACTGGATCGCATCGCCCTGCTTTTCGGTCGCAGCTCCGTTGGCGTCTTCCGGGTCGCCGATGGCACTGCCGTCTTCGAGACAAACCTGCCTAGAACCGACGATCCGTTCGACGACCTCGCCGCTTTGGCCTTCAGCCCGAGCGGATCCGCGCTCGCCGTCGCCGGGCGGCAACACACTTTACGCATGCTCGACGCGGCGACCGGCAAACTGCTGTGGGAAGTCGACACAGGAAGCGCGTGGAACCAGCAGGTCCTGTTTGCTAAGGGCGGCCGCACGCTGTTGACCGCAGGCGTGAATGGCGTCCGTGAATGGGACGCCGCCACCGGCGCGGCGATTCGCACTTTGTCGTCTCGGCCCGCCAGCCGTATGGCCATGAACAAGGACGGCAAGATCCTCCTTGTCGCCGCCAATTCCGCTTCGGTGGCGCACCTTATCGACCTTGTCGAAGGCAAAGAGGTCGCGGCACTGCGCGGCCATGTCGGCGGCAGTTTGACCGACTTATCCTCGGGGGGAAGCCGGATATTGAGTAGCGGATCGGGCGAGATTCGGGCAATCGCCATCAGCCCGACCGGAGATCGCGTCGCGACCGCGGCGGGCGATGGAACCGCGCGGCTTTGGGATGTGGAGTCGGGAATCGAAGTTGCGACTCTTCGGCACCGTTCTCCCTATGTCTCGGTCGTCGCCTTCAGTCCCGACGGGACAAGCCTGCTGACGGCCGCCGACAACGAGGCGATCCTGTGGGATGTCGAAAGCGGCACGGCGTTTGCCGTATTGCGCGGTCATTCTAAGGCCATCGATGGCGCCGTTTTCAGTGAAGATGGAGGGACGGTCGCCACGAAATCCGCCGACGGATCGGTTCGACTCTGGCCCGCGACCTTCGTGTCGGGAGAGGATTTCATCGATCTGGTTCGAGCGACCTTGGTCCGCGAGCTTACCGAGGACGAGAAGGACCGGTTCTATCTGCCCAAGACCCCTCCCCACCCGAACACACCCGCCGAATTTCGAGCCAACGACCCGATCCTCGCTTGCGACACCTTGGCCGCCGATCCCTTCGATACACAACGCACCGAGGTCGGCGTCGCCCGTGCCGTCATGCTGGCGGAAGAAGCAAGACTGGCCTGCGCGGCCGGCATAGCGGCGCAGCCCGAACTGGCCCGGCTTCATCATCAACTCGCGCGCGCGCTCGCGAAACTCGGCGAGCCGGAAGCAGCCATCGCCCACTACAAAACCGCGGCGGAAGGCCGGCACGTCATCGGCATGGTCGATTACGCGCAGGCATTGAAGGCGCGGCCTGACGATGCGGGCGCTGCCGAGTCCGCACAACGTTGGCTCGAGCTGGCTGCCGAAACCGGTGCCGCGTCCGGTCTATGGGCGTTGGGGCGCCACCTGCTCTACGACACGCCGGCCCCCGGCAACGTCGATCGCGGCCTGGATCTCATAGAAACCGCTATCCGCCAACGTTACGCGCCCGCGTTTCAGAGTTTTCTTGAAATCACGTTCGAGAGCGCCGAAGGCGAATGGGAGCTACGGACCGTGGAAAATCTGTTCTTCGGGACGGCCGTGGCCGAAGCGCTGTTTCAGCAGGCCGGCGATCCCGAAAACGCCCGCCTGATGGGAGAAAAGCGCGCCACGCTGGCGAAATTGCTCCCCATGGCCAGCGTGATCGCAACCTATCGCAACGCCGCCTCCCAGCTCGCCGCCGAAGCCCAAAGGCGATAGCCGCGACAGGTGAATGGGAAGCCGGTCTCGGGGCAACGCGTCGGTTTCGCTTATGAGGCGTCCCGCAGAGTTAGCGATGCCCTCGAACGACCGGAAACGCCGCGAACGCAATTTGCGCCGCCAATCCCAACAGGGCCGACGGCTGGCGATAGTGCTCTAGGTGCTCGGACAACGTTCGCTGGAATCCGAAAACTGACACGCCGATCTCCGCGAGTATGAGCACCGCGAAGGCGAGCCCGCCCATTACCAAACGCGCCATTGTCAGTCTTGGCACGTCAAAACGCGCAATGAGCCAGCGGCATGCCATCCAGGAAAGGGCCAGCATTATCGGTAACTCAAGCAGGACGGCAGAGGTTTCGCCAAGCCTCGGGATCAAGACCAGGACCCGCAGCGTGCCCAGCGCAAAGCCCGCCGCGAACGCGACGGCAAAGTAAACAAGCCCCGCCATCGCCGAACGCAGAATTGGTCGATTCCCCATGTTTGCCGCCCACCCCCGCCACTGCATTTCACTATATCCCTCGTCGTATTGACGTCTCTTTGCGTTGCATCAATTCTTGCGCCTGCCCTTGAGAGTAATCGCCAGTGCTGTAGCCGGTCGTTGCTCGCTGAGCGCACAAAACTAGCCGCGTCCGGAAGCCATCGACTCGCTGACCGAGGGGGGCGCAATGAACCGTCGAAGCATGATATTGGGCGCGAGTGCCATGGCCGCCGTTGCGACGAATGCAAGACCAGTGTGTGCCCTGGGCTCCCGGGCACTGACCTATTCGGAGGCGGAGGCGTTCGTGTGGCGTCCGCTCGACGCGTCGGGAGGCGTGAGCGAGCTCGTACGCGCGGCAACGCTCGGCGCCAACAGCCACAATACCCAACCGTGGCGCTTCATGGTCTCCGCCCAAGAAATCACCATCGGCGCCGATTTCAGCCGCCGCTGTGCGGCGGTCGACCCCGACGATCATCACTTGTTCGCATCACTAGGCTGTGCCGTGGAAAATATGGTGGAGGCTGCGGTGTTGCTTGGGTTCAAGGTGGAGGCAAGGTACGAGCACACAAGCCAAGATCGAGTCACGATCTCCATCGATCGCAGCCCGCCGTCGCGCAGTGAACTCGCCGATGCCATCACGAAACGTCAAAACACCCGTGCCGAATATGACGGTCGAGACGTCAGCGCGGCGGACCTCAATACGATCGGCACCGCTGGCACTTTGGATGGCGTCGAATGTCTGCTCGTGACGGAGCGGCGGCGCATGGACGCCATTCTGGACTACGTCGTCCAGGGCAATACGGCGCAAATGCGCGATCAAGCATTCATGGCGGAGCTCATCGCCTGGATTCGCTTTGACGATAACATGGCGGTCGAGAGCCTCGACGGACTCTCGGCCCGCAGCTCCGGCAACCCTTCATTGCCGGCATGGATCGCCAGACGCCTGCTCCCATTTGTGATGACCGAAAAGGGTGAGAACGACAAGTACGCCAAACATATCCGGTCGTCGGCTGGAATTGCGGTGTTTGCGGCGGCGTCTGATGACAGGGCCGGCTGGATCGCGGCCGGGCGCGCTTATCAGCGTTTTGCCCTGCAGGCCACGGTACTGGGTATCCGGCACGCATTCCTCAATCAGCCGGTCGAGGTGCCCTCGCTGCGTCCACAGTTCGCGTCCTATATGGGCATCGGCGACCGGCGGCCGGATCTTGTCGTGCGATTTGGGCGCGGGCCAACGTTGCCGCGGTCGCTGCGTCGGCCGATCCAGGCGGTCATCGATCAGCCATGAACCGTACCTCTCTCGTAGCCCCGGTTGCACAAGATCGGCCCTGACAACACCAAAGTGTCAAGGCAGTCTCTTACGGACCCGCTCCGCACACTCACTGGCACCCTATTGACCGTTGATTGGCGAGCTATTGCCGAATCTTGGTGACGGCCTGACGGATCAGGCGGCGGCTTGGGCTTGAGGCACGGCAGAATTGCCGATGACTTCGATCCCATCGGTGAACTTCACACCTTGGATCACCTTTGGCAACTGGTTGTGACCGTCGAGGCG
>CANFCX010000067.1 GCA_947445225.1 Rhodospirillales bacterium | reverse complement strand
TAACCGATGCGGACGTTGGTGTCGCTGAGGAAGACATAATCCGGCACGCTCAGATTCTTGGGCGCGGGGCCTTTGCGGATGCGGCCGGAGGTGTCGTAGTGCGAACCGTGACAGGGGCAGAACCACCCGCCGTAATCCCCGCGCGGATCGGTGACCTTCTGGCCGAGCGGAACGCAGCCGAGATGGGTGCACACACCCACCACGATCAGCCATTCCGGTTTCTTGACGCGGCTTGCGTCGGCTTGGCGGTCGGGCAAATCGGAATCCTGAACCTTCGCGGCTTCCTCGATCTCGATTTTGGTGCGGCGACGGATGAACACCGGCTTGCCGCGCCACTTCACCGTGATGCTCTGGCCTTCGGCGATCGGCGAGATGTCGACCTCGGTCGTCGCCAGCGCGAGCACGTCGGCCGAAGGGTTCATCTGGTCGATAAAGGGCCAAATCGCGGAGCCGACGCCGACGGCGCCAAAGGCGGCCGTGGCGAGATAAAGGAAGTCGCGGCGCGTCTCGCCTTCATCGTGCCCGGGCGCGGCGGACGTCGCGGAATGTGCCGGATTTGCCATGTGTCTCCACCTGCGTCATGTCCGGCATCATGTGCTGGCCGCGCACGAGGCCGTGTCTTTCTATGTTCGGAGTCCCGGGGCGGCATGCCGGAAGGCACAGCCTCCACAGCCACGACGCTTTCGCATCGCCCCCCGCTGCGGCACCGGATCGCCGACCGAACACGGGTATAATCCAAATCCACCGTATTGCAAAGGCCGGCGCCGGACGATTCCATGAGACTAGCCCTGTTTGAACCCGACATTCCCCAAAACACCGGTGCGTTGCTCCGGCTTGCATCTTGCCTGGGCGTTTCCGTGGATTTGATCGAACCTTGCGGCTTTCAATTAACCGACAGGCGGCTGCGCCGTGTTGGCATGGATTATCTAAGCCGCGTCGATTTGACGCGGCATATGTCTTGGGCCGCGTTCGCGACGGGGCTCCAAGGCGCCAATCCACCCCAAACGCGCCTGCTGCTCTTGACCACCCAAGGCGGCGTCGACTACACCGCTTTTGCCTTTCGTGCCGGCGATACGCTTCTCCTCGGCCGCGAAAGCGCGGGCGTTCCGGACGAGGTTCACCGAACGGCCGAAGCCAGCCTGCGGATCCCCATGGTGCCCGGGGTCCGTTCGATGAACATGGCCCTCGCCGCCTCGATGGTGCTGGGCGAAGCGCTGAGGCAAACCGGGTTGTTCCCGGCCTCGACGCCAAGACAGGAGTGACGACCGCCATGGGCAACGAGACCGTGGAAGAGCGCAAAGTACGGGCGGCGGCGTGGTTCGAGGGCTTGCGCGACCGCATCTGCGCGGCATTCGAGGCGATCGAGACCGACCATGCCGGTCCCGGCGCCGATCAACCGCCCGGCCGCTTCGAACGCAAGGCCTGGCGGCGGCCGGCGCCGATTGAGGGTGATGGCGGCGGCGGGGTCATGTCGATTCTGCGCGGGCGGGTGTTCGAGAAGGTCGGCGTGAATATCTCGACCGTCCACGGGGAATTCTCACCCGAGTTCCGCGCGCAAATGCCCGGCGCTCAGTCCGATCCGCGATTTTGGGCGAGCGGCATTTCTCTGGTCGCGCATATGCGTTCGCCGCTGGTGCCCGCCGTGCATATGAACACGCGCCACATCGTCACCACGCTCGCCTGGTTCGGTGGCGGCGCCGACCTGACGCCGATGTACCCGGTGGCCGAGGATACGCGCGACTTTCATGCCGCGCTCGAGGCCGCCTGCGGTGAATTCGACGCCGGCTACTATCCCCGCTTCAAGGCCTGGTGTGACGAGTATTTCTTTCTCAAGCACCGCGGCGAACCACGTGGCGTCGGCGGCATTTTCTACGACAATTTGGACAGCGGCGACGGGGAGCGCGATTTCGCCTTCACCCGACGCGTCGGCGAGGCTTTTCTCGATGTCTACCCAAGGCTGGTACGCCGGCACATGAACACGCCCTGGACCGAGGAGCAGCGCCAGCACCAGTTGGTGCGCCGCGGCCGCTACGTGGAATTCAATCTTCTCTATGATCGCGGCACGAAATTCGGATTGATGACCGGGGGCAACACCGAAGCGATTCTGATGTCGCTGCCTCCAGCCGTGGCGTGGCCCTGACGCGCCGGTTCTCGCTCTCTGCCCAAATTTTGGCTAGAATCCAGGTTAGTCGAGGGAGGTGTCATGAAGAGATGGTTGACGCTGTTGGCGTTGGTGTTCGGCCTCAGCGGCGATGCCGTCGCCGCCGATCTTCCACTCAACGCCTTTTTCGGGTCGTTCGCCGGCACCGGCGTGGCCCGATCGGAAGACAGCCAATATTTCGGTGTCACCGTCCGCGATTTTGACGTGCAGATCGAAAAGACCGATAGCGGGTTTTCCGTGACCTGGACGACCGTTTTGCGCCAGGGCGGCGATCCCGCCAATCCATCGGTACGGCGGCGCTCGGCGACGCTGACCTTCACGCCGACCGGCAAGCCCAACGTCTATCGCGCCCGGGAATCCGACCCGATGAGCGACGGCGGCTATGCCTGGGCGCGCCTCTACAAGAACACACTTGGCGTCTACATCGTGAGCATCGACGCCAACGGCGTGTATGAACTCCAGCGTTATCAGCGCACCCTGAGCGGCGGCGGCATGGACCTCGTCTTCACCCGCCTGCGAGATGGCGAGGTTCAGCGCACGGTCAAGGGCAAACTCGCTAAGCAGGGGAAGTAGAAGGTCCTTCCGCCCAAGGAGCCGCCAATTCCGCGAGCCGGCCGAGGCATTCCTTGCGGTCGGCGGTGAAATCGCCCTCCTCCCACCATCGCTCCACCGCGGCGAGCAAACGTCCGACCTCCGGCCCCGCAGCGATCCCCGCCGCGAGCACATCGCTGCCGCCCACGGGAAGCGTTATGGGAACCCAACGATCGGCTTCGGCCAGGAGCCGGTCGAACGCCGCCGCGTCCCGCTCCGCACCGTCGGGATCGCGCGCCATCTTTGAGGCCAGGGCAAGAAAGACGAGATCGCGGAAGCGGTCGGCGCCCAGCCGATAAAGCATCCGCCGCGCCGATTTCGCGTCCGTCGCGACCGATGGAAGCTGGTCGGGCGCGGCCAGGCCAACTAGTCGATCGCGGCCTTCGTTGGACAGGCGCAGGCGAACCGCCAATGCCGACGCCGCGATCCGGTCCGCGGGTAGCATCGCCGCCAAGCGGCGCAGCGCGTCGGGGGCGCCGTGCCGAGCTTCGGCTTGAACCAGCGCCGTCAGCCGTCCGATGTCCGGCGCCGCGGGCACGATGTGTCCGAGGACCCCGGTGTCCTTCATCAAGACCAAGACCGAAGCGGCGTTGTCGGCGAGGAGCAGTTTGGACACCTCCCCCCAGATGCGCTCCCCCGACAGACCCGGGACGAGGTGGGCCAAAGCCTGGCACGCCGCGATCGAGGGCGCGTCGGGCGGCGGGCGCCCGTAATAGGCGTAGAAACGAAAAAAGCGGACGAGGCGAAGCACGTCTTCGCGAATGCGAATTTGAGGGTCGCCGACAAAGCGGACGCGGCCCGCCCGAAGGTCGGCGATGCCGTCGAATGGATCGTAGACCCGTCCGTCGGCGGTGGCGGACAAGGCGTTGATCGTGAAGTCGCGGCGGGCGGCGTCCGCCTCCCAATCGTCGGTGAAGGCGACACGCGCGCGCCGCCCCTGGGGCTCGACATCGATCCGCAACGTCGTGATCTCGTAACGGGTTCCGTCGGCGATGGCGGTCACCGTGCCGTGGTCGATCCCGGTGGGAATGGCGCGAACGCCGGCGCTTTGCAGCAGGGCGAGGGTTTTCTCGGGTGGGTCGGGCGTGGCGATGTCGATGTCCTTGACCGGAAGATCAAGGAGCGCGTCGCGCACGCAGCCGCCGACGAAGCGCAGCTCCGCCCCCTTCGCCGCCAGGGCCGCCATGACGCGCAGCGTGGCGGGCGACGTCATCCAGGGCTGCTTCGCCAGGTCGTGGGGTGGGTTCGGTCCGCGATCCGTCGCCACCGTCAACGTACCTGGCCGGGCTGGATTTCGCCGTCGATCAGCCGCGGGGGTTCGTACCGGCCGTGGGGCGGGTTGTTCCCGTACAACACGCTGGCGAACAGCACGATGCCGGTGAGCAAGAGGCCCGCCGCCGCCAGCCATGCCCAGGGGGCGTCCTGCCAGCGCGGCGCCGCTCCGGCGGCCTCGGCCTCGGCCCGGCGCCGGCTCGCAAACTGCCAACCGAAATAAACCGCGACCGGCAGTATGAACGGCAAGAGGTATTCGAACAGGATGCGAATCATGGTCGTGCCAGGTGTCGGCGGAGGCTGATCAATATGCGGGCGGTCGCGCCCCAAATGAAATGGCGCCCGTGGCGGAATGCGTCGACACTTTGTTCCGGGTTGGCATCCGGGCGGCGTTGCATCTGGCAATTCGCGGGGTCGAGGAAAAAATCCAACGGCACTTCAAATACCTCCTCGACCTCATGGGTGCTGGGGCGCGCGACGAAATCCCGATCGACCAGCCCGACGATCGGCACGACCCGAAATCCGGTCCCGGTTACATGGGTGTCGAGCCGCCCGAGTATCTCGACTTGGGCGCCGGCGAGGCCGATTTCTTCCTCCGCCTCGCGTAAAGCCGCGGCATCGGCGTCGGCATCGGCGGCTTCGATGCGTCCGCCGGGAAAGCTGACTTGCCCGGCATGGGCGCTCAGGTGATCCGTTCGTTTGGTGAGCATGACCGTCATTCCCTGTCGGCGTTCGATCAGGGGCACCAGCACGGCCGCCGGAATCAACGGGCGGCGCGGAGGCGACGCCGCCTCGTCGCCACCCATGCCGCCATTGGCGACCGCCGGCAGCCCCCGGGCGGCGTTGTCGAAGCGATCGATGATCCAATGGCGAGTCATTCAAGCGAGTCCTGTCGCGAGCGTGAAATGGGGCGCAAGACGAGACCCGGCGCCTACGATTTTCATGCACGAAAACGTGTTTGTGGCCCGCCGCACGCGCGATTTGCGATGGGCAAGTCGCCATGATAGAATCATCCCCCGTCGCGATCGACATCGATTCGGAAATCGCCGCGTCGCGTGGGCTGGGGCCGTCAATCGACGATCCCGTGGCCCGCGCTGTTTCCAGGATTGCATTTTTCGTGCAGCAGCGGAGGTTGCTTTGAGCGTAGCAGTTTCACAACCCGCCACCCCGGCCGATTTCGTCAAGGAAGTGGCCGCGCTGGGCGAGCGCCTACAACAGGTGCGCGAAAGCATTGGGCGAGTCATCTTTGGCCAGCGGGACGTAATCGACCATACGCTCATTACGCTGCTGTCCGGTGGCCACGCCTTGCTCATCGGTGTTCCCGGTGTGGCGAAGACCCGCCTCGTGGAAACACTCGGCACCGTGCTCGGCATCGACGACAAGCGCGTTCAGTGCACGCCCGACCTCATGCCGGCGGATATTCTCGGCGTCGAGGTCTTGGAAGAAGGCGAGCAGGGTCGGCGGTCTTTCCGCTTCATCAAGGGGCCCATCTTCTGCCAATTGTTGATGGCCGACGAAATCAACCGCGCGAGCCCGCGCACGCAATCGGCGTTGTTGCAGGCGATGCAGGAACGCCGGGTGTCGATCGCCGGTCAATCCTATAACCTGCCCGCTCCCTTCCATGTCTTCGCGACGCAAAACCCGCTGGAGCAGGAAGGCACCTATTCGCTTCCCGAAGCGCAGCTCGATCGCTTCCTTATGCAGATCGACATGAACTACCCCGATCTCGAATCCGAACGCATGATGATGCTGGCCACCACCGGCGAAAAGGAAGGCACGGCCGTCGCCGTTCTGTCCGGTCCCGAACTGGTGCGGGCGCAGCAGCTCATCCGGCGCGTTCCCGTGGGCGAGAGTGTCGTCGAAGCGATCCTGAGCCTGGTTCGCTCGGGCCGCATCGAACATGGCAACCCCGACGTGACACGTTATGTGTCGTGGTCTCCGGGTCCGCGCGCCTGTCAGGCATTGATGCTGGCTTGCCGCGCCCGCGCGCTGTTGCAAGGACGGTTGGCGCCCTCGATCGACGACGTGATCGCCCTCGCTCGCCCGATTTTGCGGCATCGCATGGCGCTGAACTTCACGGCGCGCGTCGACGGCGTCACCATGGACGAAGTCATCGACCGGCTGTGCCAGCCGCTGGCCTGACGGCCGGCGCGATGCGGTCTTGACCAAGGTGTCCAGGTCAGCGGCATTGGCGGCGATCGACGCCGCCGCCGTAAACTTGCACGACGCGGATGTATTGGCGTCGTCGCTGCCGACGCTGCTGCTTGCCGCCGATCGCGTGGCCTCGACCATTGTTTACGGGGTCCACGGGGTCCGGCGGGCCGGCACCGGCGATTCGTTCTGGCAATTCCGGCCCTATCAGACCGGCGACAACACGCACCGGATCGATTGGCGCCAATCGGCCAAGACCGGAAAAATCTTCCTGCGCGAAACCGAATGGGAGGCAGCCCAGACCGTCTGGTTCTGGCGCGACGGCTCCCCGTCCATGCACTATCGGTCCAATGCCGAATTGCCGAAGAAGATCGAGCGCGCGGGTTTGCTCGTGCTCGCGCTGATGTCGATGCTCGGGCATTCCGGCGAACGCATCGGGCTGCTGGGCAAACATATGTCCCCGACCACGGGTCGTGTCGGCTTGCGGCGCATGGCGGTCGCGCTCGAACACGAAAGCGCGGACGAACCCAGCATACCGTCCGTGATCTCGGTCGCCCGGCATTGCCGCGTCGTTCTGGTCAGCGATTTTCTATCACCCTTGGCGGACCTCAACGCATTTGTTCGCCATCTCGCCGGATTCGGCGTGCAGGGACATATCGTGCAGATCTTGGACCCGGCCGAAGAAACGCTTCCCTTCAGCGGCCGCACATTGTTCGAGGGGCTGGAGCGGGAAGGATCAACGCTGGTCAGCCGGGTCGAAGGCATCCGCCGCGACTATGGCGCGGCGCTCGCCGCACAAATCGAAGGGCTGAAGGCCATCGCGCGCGCCGTGGGCTGGACGATCGTGACCCATCGTACCGACCACTCGCTGCAGACGGCCTTGCTCTCGCTCTACATGGCATTGACCGAAAAACCGGCGGTATAGATCGTGGGCATAGAATCTTTGGTGTTCGGCGCGCCGCTTTGGTTGGCCGCTTTGGCGGGCTTGCCGGTGTTGTGGTGGTTGCTGCGGTTGACGCCGCCGGTGCCGAGACTCGTTCGTTTTCCCGCGGTTCGTCTGTTGATGAACCTGCGAAAGGAAGAGACCGCCGCCCACACGCCCTGGTGGCTCTTGCTGCTGCGTATCATGGTCGCGGCGATGATCATCATCGCGGTTTCGGAGCCGCTGGTGAATCCGACAAGCGGCCTGACCGGGAGCGGAACGGTGGTTCTGGTCGTCGATGATGGTTGGGCCGCGGCCCGCGACTGGCCCGCGCGGCGCGAGACTTTGGCCAAATTGGTCGATCAGGCGGAGCGCGCGCGGCGCCCCATCGTGCTTTTGACCACCGCGCCCGCGGCCGGGGACGAGGCTGCGCGGCCCAATTCGGTCATGGTCGCGTCCGAGGTTCGCGGCATTATTCAGTCGCTCGAGCCCAAACCGTGGGCCGTCGATCGGCAGGCCGTGCCCGCCATGATCGACGCCTTGAAGATCGAGGGTGCCGCCAGCGCGATCTGGTTATCCGATGGTCTGGATGATGGCCGGGTCACGGCGCTGGCCGAGCGGCTTCAGCGCCTAGGCGGGCTGCAGATCATGACCGAAGACCCGACCGCGCTTGCCCGCGTTCTGCTGCCGCCGCAGGCCGACGGCGACGTGCTCGAGGTGACGGTGGCGCGGGCGGTGGGCACGCCCGACGAAAGCGTGTGGATACGGGCGAGCGGCGAGGACGGCAAAGTGCTGGTTCGCGAATCCCTGCGCCTGCCCGAAGGCCAACGGACGGGAACGCT
Source organism: Rhodospirillales bacterium (assembly GCA_947445225.1). Taxonomy (GTDB): domain Bacteria; phylum Pseudomonadota; class Alphaproteobacteria; order CACIAM-22H2; family CACIAM-22H2; genus SHVT01. The sequence continues at coordinate 5,610 of CANFCX010000067.1, read as the reverse complement.
GCGCCTGTCGCTGCCGTCTGAATTGCGCAACCGCCTGGCCCGGCTGGAGATCGAAGGCGAGACCACCGCCGGCGCGGCGGTAATGCTCGATGAGCGTTGGCGGCGCCGGCCGGTTGGGATCGTGGCCGAGGCCCGCGCCGACCTCTCGCAACCATTGCTCGCGGATATGTATTATCTGGAACGGGCATTGGCGCCCTTTAGCGAAATTCGCAAGGGCACCATCACCGATATGCTGCGCCGCGAACTCGCGGTCTTGGTCCTCGCCGATGTTGGGAAGATGTCGGACGGCGATGCCAAGGCCGTTGGCGAATGGGTCGGCAAGGGCGGCGTACTCGTGCGTTTTGCCGGCGAACGCCTGGCCCAGGGTGGCGGCGAGGATGGCTTGCTCCCGGTATCCGTCCGCGCTGGCGGCGGCCGCGCGCTCGCTGGCGCCATGTCCTGGACCGTGCCGGCCGCGCTGTCGTCTTTCGAGCCCGGCGGCCCGTTCGTGGGGCTTGCCATTCCCGATGAAATTCGCATTCAGCGGCAGATTCTCGCGGAGCCGACGGCCGATCTCGCCGCCAAGACATGGGCGCGGCTCGCCGACGGTACTCCGTTGGTCACCGGCGAGCGCCGGGGCGAAGGATGGACAATTCTTGTTCACACGACCGCCAGCCCGCAATGGTCCAATCTTCCGATATCGGGTTTGTTCGTCGAGATGCTCCGCCGTCTCGTCGATTTGAGCCAGGGCGTGGCCGGCGTCGATAGTGTTTCCACCGCGCTCCCGCCGTTGCTGAACCTTGATGGTTACGGCCGGCCGCAGACGCCGCCGGGCACGGCCTTTCCGATCGCGGCCGGCGATTTCAGCAAGACGACGGTCGGGCCTAAACATCCGCCGGGTTATTACGGCAACGAGACCGCCCGGCGCGCCTTGAATCTGTCGTCCGCCGTCGTCCGGCCGCGCGTCTTCGAGAGCCTGCCGGCGGGTGTGATTCGGGCCGAATACGCCGCGGCGAGCGAAGTCTCGCTGCGCCCCTGGCTTCTGGCGGTAGCTTTGCTGCTGGCGCTGGTGGATTTGGCGATCAGCCTCTACATGCGCGGCTTCCTCCTCTATCGCGGTCCGGAAATGGCCGCGCCGGCGTTGCTTCTGGCCGCGCTGCTCAGCCTATCCGGCGCGGCGATGGCGCAAGCCCCGACCGCGGCCGGCGACGATGTCGCCCTGGACTCGACGTTGCAGACTCGCGTTGCCTATGTCCGCACCAATGACGGCGAGGCCGATGAAATCAGCCGAGCTGGGCTCGCGGGTTTGAGCAATGTTCTTCGCCGGCGCACCTCGGTCGAGGCGGGGCCGCCAATGGAAGTCGATATCGAACTCGACGAGTTGGGTTTCTTTCCGCTTCTGTATTGGCCGATGACACTCAGCCAGCCGCGGATTTCGCCGCAGGCGATGACAAAAATCGCGAACTTCCTCCGCAATGGCGGCATGATCGTATTCGATACCCGCGAGGGCGAAATTAGCGCCGGCGGGCCCGCGACCCAACGTCTGCAGGAAATTCTGCGGGGATTGGATCTGCCCGCCCTTATTCCGGTGCCGCGCGACCACGTGCTGACCAAGGCTTTCTACCTGATGCAGGATTTCCCGGGGCGGTTCGCCGGCGCCACGGTCTGGGTCGAGCAGTCCGACAGCCGCGTCAATGATGGCGTGTCCTCGCTTGTCATCGGTGGCAACGATTGGGCGGCGGCCTGGGCGGTGGACAATGCCGGCCGGTCGATGAACGCGGTGGTGCCCGGCGGCGAACCGCAACGCGAGATGGCCTTTCGCTTCGGCGTCAACCTGGTCATGTATGCGCTTGCCGGCAACTACAAGGCGGACCAGGTTCATATCGATGCGATTCTGGAACGGATGAAGTAATGATCAGCGGCGACATAACCATTGCTTTTGCTCCGTTGCTGCCTTGGGAGGTGCTGGCTGTCCTTGGCCTGGCCTCGCTGATCCTGCTTGGCTTCGCGGCTTGGACCCGCTCGAAGGGATTTCCCTGGCGGGTCTTGGCGCTGGGCACATTGTTGGCGGCTCTCGCCAATCCCTCCGCGGTTCTGGAAGAACGTCAGCCGCAAAAAGACGTGGCCTTGATCGTCGTCGACGATTCGACCAGCCAGGCGATCGGAGAACGGCGCGCGCGCACCGAGGCCGCGTTCCAGCGCGTGCAGGAGCGGCTTTCCGGCCAGAAGGACCTTGAGGTTCGCGTGGCTCGCGTTAATACCGCGGGTGCGTCGCCGTCCGGGGCCGAGGGCACGCGGCTGTTCGATGACATCGAACGCGCGCTCGCCGATGTTCCGCGTCAACGCGTCTCGGGCGTCGCCTTGATCACCGATGGCCAGGTGCATGACGTCCCGGCTTCCCCGGCGCTCGCAAATCTGGTCGGTCCGATTCATGCGATCGTGACCGGCAACCGCAATGAAGGCGATCGTCGGCTCGTGGTCGAACAAGCGCCAACCTACGGCATCGTCGGCAATCCGCTGTCCATGCGCCTGCGCGTGGAGGACCCGACCGGCGGCACCGTCGACACCGCGACGCTAAAGATCCGGCGTGACGGCCGCGACATGCCGAGCGCGCGCATTGGGGTTGGCCGGCCCGAAGCGGTACCCTTTACCTTGGAGCATGGCGGCACGACGGTTTTTGAAATCGAGGTCGAGTCCGGGCGCCAGGAATTGACGTTGGAAAACAATCGCGCCGTCGTCATCGTCAACGGTGTGCGCGACCGGTTGCGCGTTCTTCTGGTGACCGGCGATCCGAATCCGGGCGAGCGGGTTTGGCGCAATATTCTGAAATCCGATCCTGGCGTCGATCTGATCCACTTCACGATCCTGCGCCCGCCCGAGGCCCAGGATTTCACTCCGGTCACCGAGCTGTCGCTGATCGCCTTTCCCATTCGCGAGTTGTTCGAGGTCAAGCTCAAGGAATTCGATCTCATCATCTTCGACCGCTATCGTCGGCGCGATGTCCTCCCGGCCGGTTATCTGGACAATATCGCGCGTTATGTGCGCGGCGGTGGCGCGCTGCTCGAAGCGGCGGGGCCGGCCTTTTCGACGCCGCTCAGCCTGTTCAATTCGCCGCTCGGCGACGTCCTCCCCGGTCAGCCGACCGGCATCGTGCACGAACAGGGTTACCGGCCGCGGCTCACCGATGCCGGCCATCGCCATCCGGTCACGGCCGAACTGCCCGGGAGCGAGGGCACCGAGGCGAGTTGGGGCCGCTGGTTTCGTCAGATGGATGTGCAGGCCCGCAGCGGCACGGTGCTGATGGACGGGGCCAATGGTAGCCCGCTGCTTCTCCTCGATCGTGTCGGCGAGGGCCGCGTGGCCCAACTCCTGTCGGATCAAATTTGGTTGTGGGCGCGGGGTTACGAAGGCGGCGGCCCGCAGGCCGAACTTCTGCGTCGGCTCGCGCATTGGCTGATGAAGGAACCCGAGCTCGAGGAAAACGACCTCCGCGCCACCATTCAGGGCAATCGCCTGATGGTCGAGCGCCGCTCATTGACGCCGGACGACAAGCCGGTCTCGGTGACCTTTCCTTCGGGCAAGACTGAACCGGTGAAGATGACCGAAGGGCAGGGCGGCCGATCCAACGGCGTCGTGGAGATCGAGGAACCGGGGCTCTATCAGGTCGGTGACGGCCAACGTGTCGCGTTAAGCGCGGTCGGCGCGCTCAACCCGAAAGAACTGGCCGATGTCCGCGCCACCGAGGATTTGCTCAAACCCGTGGTTGCCGCGACCGAGGGCGGTGTTCTTTGGTTGTCGGAAAGCGCCAATTTCGACGTGCGTCGGGTCAAGCCTGATCGTGAAGCCGCCGGCCGCAACTGGATCGGATTTAAGGCAAATGGAGACTTTGTCGTCACCGGGGTGAGGCAATTGCCCCTGCTGCCGGCGCTTGTCGTCTTCCTCATCGCGCTGGGCGCGAGCATCTTCGCGTGGAGGCGGGAAGGCCGCTAAAGCAGCGCGCCCTCCCGCACTCGGGCTTTTTGGCTTCAGCTTGTTCCGGTCGCAACCGCCGGGCCCTGGGTTATCATGCGGGCTCCCGCCATTCCGATGACCATCGCGCCGACGAAGATAAGCGACTGAGGCAGGCCGAAAGCTAAAGACGAAACGGCCGGTCCCGGGCAAAAGCCCACCAATCCCCAACCAATGCCGAAAATCGCGGCCCCACCCACCAGGCGTGCATCGATTTCCTTGCGGGCCGGTGCCGGAAAGCTCTCGGCGAAAATGGGGGCGGGGCGCCCCGAAGCGATCCGGAACGCCACGAAGGTTACAACCAGCGCCCCGGCCATGACGAAGGCAAGGCTCGGATCCCAGGCCCCGGCGATGTCGAGGAAGCCCAGAACTTTCGCCGGATCGACCATGTGCGATACGGCCAAGCCGAGACCGAACAGGATTCCGGCGGCGAGGGCGGAAATTTCCTTGCTCATGTTCAATCTCCAATCACATGGCGCATGACGAAAACGGTGGCGCCGCCGGCAGCCATAAAAACGAGGGTGGCGATGATCGACCGGGGCGACAGCCTGGCGATTCCGCAGACACCGTGGCCGCTGGTGCAGCCGCCGGAAACGGTCGTGCCGATCCCCGTCAGCAAGCCTCCGACGACAAGCAGCGGAAGCGAGGGTGTCAGCGCCAACGCCATGTTGGGTTCGACCGCCAGGCGGTATGCGAACGCGCCGATGATGAGCCCGGCGATGAACATCAAGCGCCAGGCGACGTCGCCGCGCGACGGGGCGGCGAGCCCGCCCACGATGCCGCTGATTCCGGCGATGCGCCCGTTCATCAACAACAGCGCCGCCGCCGACAATCCAATGAAAGCCCCGCCGATCAGGGCGGGAATGGGCGTGAAATTCTCCATGAAAGCGACCTCCTTCGTCATCCGGCCGTGACCGGCCTGAATTCAGGCGGATCGTTCCGCCCGCGCCGCTAACATGGCATGATCGGGCGTGGCTCGCCATATTCCGAGGAAAGGCCCATTTTTCAATGGCTCCGTTGCGGCGTCGGCAATAGGAGGGGACGATGATCGAGGTCAGGCCGTTCGAGACTCTTGGCCGATTCGACAACGATTGGCTGAGCGCGCGTTATCATTTCAGCTTTTCCGACTATCGCGATCCCCAACGCATGGGTTTTGGGCCATTGCGGGTCTGGAACGACGATCGCGTTCGGCCCGGGCAAGGCTTCGCGCCGCATGGCCACCGCGATATGGAGATCATTACCTATATCCGCAAAGGCGCGATCACCCACGAGGATCACTTGGGCAACCGCGGGCGGACCGAAGCGGGCGACGTTCAAGTCATGTCGGCCGGCACCGGGATCACCCATGCCGAATACAATGTGGAGGAGTCCGACACCGAGCTATTCCAAATCTGGGTGGAGCCGGCGGTCCTGGGCGTACGCCCGCGTTGGGCCACGGGCGGCTTCCCACGCGGTGAACGGGCCGGCCGGCTGGTTGATCTGCCCCCTTCAGAGTGGTCCAAAAGTTAACTTAGACTGGACCCTGAAGGAGACGGAACATGGGCAAGAAGCACGGACCTGAAGAAGTTATCGGCAAGCTGCGCGAGGCAGAGATCGTGCTGGCGCAGGGCGGAACGACGGGGG
>CANFCX010000066.1 GCA_947445225.1 Rhodospirillales bacterium | reverse complement strand
GAAGACGGCTGGTCGGTCCGCGTGATCGATCAGACCCGGTTGCCGCATCGCTTCGAGATCATTCGGCTCGCCGGGCTCGAGGATGCGGCTGCGGCGATTCGCACGATGCGTGTGCGCGGCGCCCCGTTGATCGGCGCCACCGCCGCCTATGGCTTGGCCTTGGCAATGCGGGAAGATGCGTCGGATTCCGGGCTTGATCGCGCCCACGATCTTCTGCTGGCGACGCGGCCGACGGCGGTCAACCTGCGCTGGGCACTTTCCGACATGCGCCAACACCTGGGGCGGACGCCGGCCAATCATCGCGTGGAGGCCGCCTATGGGCGGGCGGCGGCGATCGCGGACGAAGACGTTGCGATGAACGCGGCGATCGGAGACCATGGTTTGGCTTTGCTGCGCGACGCCGCGCGGCGGAAAAGCGACGCCTCGCCGGTGAATGTTCTGACGCATTGCAATGCCGGATGGTTGGCCACCGTCGATTGGGGCACGGCCTTGGCTCCTATTTACAAGGCGCACGATGAGGGTCTGCCGATTCACGTGTGGGTCGATGAAACACGACCGCGCAACCAGGGCGCGAGCCTAACCGCGTGGGAACTGGGCCGGCATGGCGTGCCGCACACCGTCATCGTGGATAATGTTGGGGGCCATCTCATGCAGCACCGCATGGTGGATTTATGCATCGTTGGGACCGATCGCACGACCGCGCGCGGCGATGTCTGTAACAAGATCGGAACCTATCTGAAGGCGTTGGCCGCGGCCGATAATGGAGTTCCTTTCTACGTTGCCCTTCCCGGACCCAGCATCGATTGGACGATCGAGGATGGGATTCGCGACGTCCCCATCGAGCAGCGCGATGCAAGCGAGGTCTCCGAGATTTCTGGCCTTACGTCCGAGGGCGCATTGATATCCGTCAAAGTGACGCCTCAGGGCAGCGCCGCGGCGAATTACGCATTCGACGTAACGCCCGCGCGGCTGGTCACAGGATTGATAACCGAACGGGGCGTGTGCCCGGCCTCCCGCGCCGGCCTGGCGTCGCTTTATCCCCAACATGCCTGAGTGTTTCCGCATGCGGAGAGTCCGACTATGGGTGGCCGCCCTGGGCCTGACATTGCTCCCGGTGATCGCGCCGGCCTACACGTTCCGCGCGAATGAGGGTGTGCTTCCGCCGGGCAGCACGATGGGCGAATCATCGACGCGACCGCGCCAGGTATTGACCGTTGAACGGCAGGGCGGCCGGGTTCCCTATCTGGTGGCGCTCGGAAAGGTTGCATTCAACGCGCCCGAAATTTTCGGTGGTCTCGCGCGACAGGCGCGGCTGACCTGCAATGCGTGCCACCGCAATGGCGCAAACAACCCAGCTTTCTTTATCGAGGGGTTGTCGACGCGGCCGGGTGTCTTCGACCCGACCAACGCGTTGTTCAATCCGAAAACGGATGACGGGATTATTCAATCGGTCGACATTCCAAGCTTGCGCGGCATTCGCCTCACCGGACCTTACGGCCGCGACGGCCGCTTTGCTTCGCTGCGCGAATTCACGCGTCATGTGATCGTCGAGGAATTCGCCGGCGCCGAGCCTTCGCCTCTGATTCTCGATGCCTTGGTAGCCTATCAACAACAATTCGAGTTCCTGCCCAATGCCATCCTTCGTCCAGATGGGAGACTGATCGATGCGGTGCCCACCCCGGCGCGCCGCGGCGAGGTCTTGTTCTTCCGACCGTTTCCGTCGGCACCCGAATTAAGCTGCGCTGGCTGCCATCCACCGACCGCCAATTTTCTCGATCGCCGTCAGCATGATTTCGGCGAGGGGGCCTTCGATACGCCGAGCTTGCGCGATGTCAGGTTCTCCGCGCCCTATTTCCATGACGGTCGCTTTCCGGCGCTGGCGCCGGTTGTCGACTTTTTCAGCGATCTATTCGGCTTGGGTTTGTCGCCCGGGGATCGAAGCGATCTCGTGGCCTATCTCGACGCCGTGGGCAATGGTGAGCGGCCGGAGGAGGCGATCACGCTTGCGACCGACCTTGCCGATCTGTCCGCGATGATCGAGGCTCTCGACGGCGCCTTGGCGGACGAGGACAGAACCTCCGTCACTCTCGTCGTCGATACGGCGCGCCTCGTCTTGAGCGCGATACATGACCGCTATCCAGAGCGCGAGGCCGCCGCCCGTCAGGTGTTGGTCGATTGGTCGCTTCAGCTTCGGCAGATCGACCGGCTGAGCGGCGAAGACCAATTCGAGGAGGCCAAGCAAGCATTCAGGCAACACCGCGATCGCCTTTCCGCCGACGAGCCGATTCTACGTCAGGCGCAGACCGCAGCGGGCTATATACAATAGGTCTTTGTGATCGATGTGCTTGCCTTGACACCCTAGGGACCAGGGTTTACACCCACCTCTTCGCGACGGGGGTGTAGCTCAGTTGGTTAGAGCGCCGGCCTGTCACGCCGGAGGTCGCGGGTTCGAGCCCCGTCACTCCCGCCAGCCCCGCGATGCCGCCGGCACAAGCCGATTCGGGCTCGGGGACAAGATGGAAAGAGTAGTCTTTCCTTCCTCGGGGCGTAATCCTACAATGCGGCGAAGTAATGGCTTTCCCGGCGGGCGGCGGGATGGCCCAAGAACTGTGCTGTTTGCGGCAGCCGATCGATTGATGCGCTGTCGGGGGGATTGACGGCAATGGACGCGATGCTGCGGGAGTATCTGCCTATCCTCATCTTTTTGGGGTTGGCGATCGGTATCGCTTCGGTGATGGTGGCGGCTTCTTACTTCGCCGCGGCGCAGCGCCCGGATTCCGAGAAATTGTCGGCTTACGAATGTGGCTTCGAGCCCTTCAGCGATGCCCGGCATAAGTTCGACGTGCGCTTCTACCTTGTCGCCATTTTGTTCATCATATTCGATCTCGAAGTAGCGTTCCTGTTTCCTTGGGCCGTGACCCTGGGTCATACGGGCCTGTTCGGTTTTTGGTCGATGGTCGCGTTCTTGGGCGTGCTGACGATCGGCTTCATCTATGAGTGGAAAAAAGGGGCCCTGGAATGGGAGTGAGTTCAAGCGCGCCTGTTCCGGCCGCCGCCTCGATTTCAACGCCGGCCAGCCCGATCCAACTCGACAGCTTTTTCCTCGGCCTCAACGAAGAGGTCGCGGATAAGGGGTTCATCGTCACCCAGGTCGACAAGTTGGTTGGGTGGGCACGCACCGGCTCGCTTTGGCCGATGACCTTCGGCCTGGCCTGTTGCGCGGTCGAAATGATGCATACCGCCGCCAGCCGCTACGATCTCGATCGTTTCGGCCTGGTTTTTCGTCCGAGCCCCCGGCAATCCGATGTCATGATCGTCGCCGGCACGCTGACCAACAAGATGGCCCCGGCGCTGCGTAAGGTTTACGACCAGATGGCCGAGCCGCGTTGGGTCATTTCCATGGGTTCTTGCGCCAATGGCGGCGGCTATTACCACTATTCGTATTCCGTCGTGCGCGGGTGCGATCGCATCGTTCCGGTGGACATTTATGTCCCCGGCTGCCCGCCCACGGCCGAAGCGCTTCTCTACGGAATTCTTCAGTTACAGAAGAAAATCCGGCGGACCACGACGATATTGCGTTGAATGGCGCCGGTTGAGGCTGCGAACCCCATGACCCTGTCACTCACGGACCTTGGCGAACACATCAATGCCAAGATGTCGCAATTGGTCCTCTCATCCGAAGTCAAGCTGGGGGAATTGACGATTGGGGTGCGGACGCGGGCGATCGTCGAAGTCCTGACCTTCCTGCGCGACGATTCACGCTGCGCCTTCACGCAGCTCGTCGATCTCTGCGGCGTGGACTATCCCGCCCGCGACCAAAGGCTGGAGGTCGTTTACAACCTGCTCAGCGTCACCAACAACCAGCGCATTCGCGTCAAAGCCGCGACCGATGAAGTCACGCCGGTACCGAGCGTGACCGGCGTTTTCCAATGCGCCGGTTGGTATGAGCGCGAGGCGTGGGACCTGTACGGGATTTTCTTCTCCGATCATCCGGATTTGCGCCGAATCCTGACCGATTATGGATTCGAGGGTCACCCCATGCGTAAGGATTTCCCGCTGACCGGTTTCGTCGAGGTGCGTTACGACGACGAACAGAAGCGTGTCGTTTATGAACCGGTGAAGCTCGCGCAGGAATTCCGCACCTTTGATTTTCTCAGCCCCTGGGAAGGCATGACGCAGCTTCCCGGCGACGAAAAGGCGCAAGGGCCGCGCTGATGACCGACGTCCAGATCAAGAATTTCACGATGAATTTCGGGCCGCAGCATCCCGCGGCCCATGGCGTGTTGCGGCTGGTGTTGGAGTTGGATGGGGAAATCGTGGAGCGTGCCGATCCCCATATCGGATTGCTCCATCGCGGCACGGAAAAGCTCATCGAGCACAAGACCTATCTTCAGGCGGTGCCCTATTTCGACCGGTTGGATTACGTCTCGCCGATGTGCCAAGAACACGCCTTCGCCCTGGCGGTGGAGAAACTCCTGGGCCTGAAGGTGCCGCCGCGCGCGCAGCATATTCGCGTGTTGTTCAGCGAGATCACGCGCATTCTGAATCATATCCTCAACATCACGACATTCGCGATCGATGTTGGCGCGATGACGCCGCTGCTCTGGGGTTTCGAGGAGCGCGAGAAGCTCATGGAGTTTTACGAGCGTGTCTCCGGCGCTCGGCTGCACGCCGCTTATTTCAGGCCCGGCGGCGTCCAGCAGGACATGCCGGCGGGACTCGCCGACGATATATGGGCGTTCACCGAGACCTATCCCAAGATCATCGACGACATCGAAAGCCTGCTGACCGAAAACCGCATCTTCAAACAGCGCACGGTCAATATCGGCGCGATTTCGCAGGCGGACGCTCTCAATTGGGGTCTGACCGGTCCCATGTTGCGCGCCTGCGGCGCGGCCTGGGATCTACGCAAGGCCCAGCCTTACGATTCCTACGCTCAGATGGATTTCGACATCCCCGTCGGCAAACACGGCGATTGTTATGATCGTTATCTCGTCCGAATGGAGGAAATGCGACAGAGCCTGCGCATCATGCGGCAAGCACTGAAGGAAATGCCCGACGGTCCGGTGAAGGTTGACGACCAGAAAGTGTCGCCGCCGCGCCGCGCCGAAATGAAGCGCTCGATGGAGGCGCTTATCCATCACTTCAAGCTGTACACCGAGGGTTATCACGTTCCGGCCGGCGAAACCTACACCGCCGTGGAAGCGCCCAAGGGCGAGTTCGGCGTCTACCTCGTGGCCGATGGCACCAACCGGCCTTATCGCTGCAAGATTAGGGCGACGAGTTTTCCCTTCCTTGCCGCCCTTGATTTCATGTCGCGCGGCCACATGCTGGCGGACGTCGTTGCGATCATCGGGTCGATGGACATCGTCTTCGGGGAGATCGATCGTTGACATCGAAACCAGCCAAGGCGGTCCAGCCCAAGAGTTTCGCTTTTACCGCGGAGAATCTGGCTCGGGCACAGAAGATCATCGCCCGCTATCCGCAAGGGCGTCAGGCCAGCGCGGTGCTGCCGCTACTCGATCTGGCACAGCGGCAGGCGGGCGGCTGGTTGCCTCTGGCGGCGATGGATCATGTGGCCGGCATTCTCGACATGGCATCCATTCGGGTCTACGAGGTCGCGACGTTCTACTCGATGTTCAATCTCGATCCGGTGGGCCGCTACCTCGTCCAGGTCTGCACGACGACACCGTGCTGGCTGTGCGGCAGCGAGGCGGTCGCGAAGGCGTGTGAAGACACACTCGGCATCCGCTTTGGCGAGACCACCCCCGATGGCGTCTTCACATTGAAAGAGGTCGAATGCCTCGGCGCCTGTGTTAATGCGCCGATGGTTCAGATCAACGACGACTATTATGAAGACCTGGATGCCGATCGCGCCAGGGCGGTCCTTCAGGCCCTCAAGGCCGGCACCAAACCCAAGCCCGGATCGCAGACCGGGCGGCAGACCTCGGCACCGGCCGGCGCGCGCACGACATTGACCGCGGCCAAGGGCGCGGGAGGTTCCTGATGCTGCGCGATAGCGACCGCGTCTTCACCAATCTTTACGGTCAGGCTGATTGGCGCCTAAATGGCGCGCGCGCGCGCGGCGATTGGGACGGCACCAAGGATCTGATCGCGAAGGGCCGCGATTGGATGGTGGAGCAGGTCAAGGCCTCCGGGCTGCGCGGCCGCGGCGGCGCAGGCTTTCCCACCGGCCTCAAGTGGACGTTCATGCCCAAACAGCCGACGGGCCGGCCGCATTATTTGGTCGTCAACGCCGATGAGGGCGAACCGGGGACCTGCAAGGATCGGGACATTCTGCGCCACGATCCGCACAAATTCCTGGAAGGGTGCCTCTTGGCCAGTTTCGCCATGGGCGCCGGCACTTGTTACATCTACATCCGCGGCGAGTTTTATGCCGAAGCCTCGAACATGCAGGTCGCCATCGACGAGGCCTATGCCGCCGGATTGATCGGCAAGAATGCTTGCGGGTCCGGGTTCGATTGCGACATCCATCTTCACCGTGGCGCCGGCGCCTATATCTGCGGCGAGGAAATGGCGCTGATCGAGAGCCTTGAGGGCAAGAAGGGCCAGCCGCGGCTGAAGCCGCCATTTCCGGCGGCGATGGGCCTTTATGGCTGCCCGACGACCGTCAACAATGTCGAGACCATCGCTGTCGTTCCCGCGATCTTGCGCCGCGGCGGCGCTTGGTTCGCCGGAATCGGCCGGCCTAAGAATTCCGGCACCAAGATTTTTTGCATCTCCGGCCATGTGAACAAACCCTGCAATGTCGAGGAGGAGATGGGCATCCCCATGCGGGAGCTGATCGACAGGCATGCCGGCGGCGTTCGCGGCGGCTGGGACAATCTGTTGGCGGTCATTCCCGGCGGCTCGTCGGTCCCGGTCTTGCCCAAATCGATCTGCGACACGGTGCTGATGGATTTCGACGCGCTGCGCGACGTGCAATCCGGCCTGGGCACCGCGGCCGTCATCGTCATGGACAAATCGACCGACATCGTGCGCGCCATTGCCCGGTTATCGAAATTCTACAAACATGAGAGCTGCGGCCAATGCACACCTTGCCGCGAGGGCACCGGCTGGATGTGGCGGGTGATGGAGCGCCTCGTTCGCGGCGACGCCCGCATTGACGAAATCGGCGCGTTGGAGGAAGTCACACGCCAAGTCGAGGGCCATACGATCTGTGCCCTGGGCGATGCCGCCGCTTGGCCTATTCAAGGGCTCATCCGTCATTTTCGCCCCGAGCTCGAGCGCCGCATCCATGCGCGTGCCGCCGCCGGTGCGGCGCGCGCCGCCGAATAGGGGAAGGTCATGCCGAAGCTCGTCGTCGATGGCCGCGAAATCGAAGTTCCCGCGGGGGTTACAGTGCTCCAGGCCTGCGAGGCCGCGGGAGTCGAGGTGCCGCGTTTCTGCTACCACGAACGCCTGTCGATCGCCGGCAATTGCCGCATGTGCCTGGTCGAGATGGAAAAGTCGCCCAAGCCGATTGCGTCCTGCGCCATGCCGGCCGCGGATGGAATGGTCATCCGTACCGATAGCCCGATGGCGAAGAAGGCACGCAAGGGGGTGATGGAATTTCTTCTCATCAACCACCCGCTCGATTGCCCGATCTGCGATCAGGGCGGCGAATGCGATCTGCAGGACCAGGCCATGGCCTATGGATTCGATCGCAGCCGCTATATCGAAAACAAGCGCGCGGTCGAAGACAAGGAATTCGGTCCGCTGGTCAAGACCTCGATGACCCGTTGCATCCATTGCACGCGTTGCATCCGTTTTGCAACCGAGGTCGCCGGCGTCGAGGATTTGGGCGCTACGGGGCGCGGCGAACACATGGAAGTCGGCACCTATGTCGAAAAGGCGCTGGCATCCGAAATGTCCGGCAACATCATCGATCTGTGCCCCGTCGGCGCGTTGACCTCGAAGCCCTATGCCTTCACGGCGCGGCCTTGGGAACTACGCAAGACCGAATCGGTCGACGTGATGGATGCCGTCGGCAGCAATATCCGAATCGATGCGCGCGGCAACGAAGTCATGCGCGTGTTGCCCCGTCTGAATGAGGACATCAACGAGGAGTGGATCTCCGACAAGACCCGCTTCGCTTGCGACGGTCTAAAACGCCAGCGTCTCGACCGGCCTTATGTCCGCCGCGGCGGCAAGCTGGTGGAGGCGACCTGGCCGGAGGCCTTCGGCGCCATCGCCGAGGCGATGAAAGGCAAGTCCGGGGAGAGCATCGCCGCCATCGTCGGCGACCAATGCGACGCCGAATCCATGGTCGCGCTCAAGGACCTGGTGGCGCAACTGGATTCGCCGAATATCGACTGCCGCCAGGACAGGGCCAAGCTGGACGCCTCCTGCCGCGCCGGCTACGTCTTCAACACGACGATCGCCGGTATCGAGGCCGCGGATGTCGCGCTTTTGATCGGCACCGATCCGCGGCGCGAAGCGGCCATCGTTAACACCCGCTTGCGCAAGCGCCACCGCATGGGCGGTTTTGCGGTCGGCGTCATCGGCCCGCATATCGATCTCACCTACAAATACGATTACCTAGGCGGCGGCGGACAGACCTTGGTCGAACTCGCCAACGGCCGGCATGCCTTCGCGGAGCGACTGAAGGCGGCAAAACGGCCGATGCTGATTCTTGGGCAAGGGGCGTTGGCGCGGCCTGACGGCGCCGCCGTTTTGGGTGTTGCGCGCAAACTGGCCGAATCCTTCGGGATGGTTCGCGGCGCCGATCATGCCGCCGGTGCATGGAACGGGTTCAACGTCCTGCACACGGCCGCCGCGCGCGTTGGCGGGCTCGATCTCGGCCTGGTTCCCGGACCGAAGGGGCGCGACGTCGCCGGTATCCTCGACGGCGCCGAGGCCGGCGACATCAAGGTCGTCTTTCTTCTCGCGGCCGATGAGATCAATACCAAGCGCCTCGGCGAGGCCTTTGTGATCTATCAGGGACATCACGGCGATTCCGGAGCGCAGCGCGCCGATGTAATCCTGCCCGGCGCCGCCTACACCGAAAAGAACGGCACCTATGTCAACACCGAGGGTCGGGTGCAGCACGGCTATGCGGCGATCTCGCCGCCCGGCGATGCGCGGGAGGATTGGAAAATCCTGCGTGCGTTGTCGGAACGGCTCGGCTTCAAGCCGGCCTATAACAGCCTGAAGCAGGTGCGTGCGCGACTGATTGAAATTAGCCCAACCTTCGGTCGCCCCGATGCCATCGTGCCTTCCGCCTGGGGCCAGTTCGGTCAGGCGCAGTCACCGGTGCAGCCACAGCCTTTCCTTTCGCCCGTCGTGAATTTCTACATGACCGATCCGATCGGGCGGGCGTCCGTCACCATGGCAAAATGCACCCAAGCCTTCGTCCTCAAGCCTGCCGGAAAGACGGGCACCGATGGCTGATTTCTGGAATTTCTATGCCTGGCCGACGATCATCATTGTTCTCCAGATCGTCGCCATCGTTGTGCCGCTGCTGGTGGCCGTCGCCTATCTGACGCTGGCGGAGCGCAAGGTGATAGGCGCCATTCAGCTCCGCAAGGGGCCCAACGTCGTTGGGTGGTTCGGGTTGCTTCAGCCCTTCGCCGATGGCTTGAAATTGTTCCTCAAGGAGACCGTGGTTCCAAGCGGCGCCAATCGTGGCGTCTTTATCATCGCGCCAATGGCAACCTTCGTTCTCAGCCTAGTTGCCTGGGCGGTCATTCCCTTCGACGCCGGCATGGTACTCGCCGACATCAATGTCGGGGTGCTGTACTTGTTCGCGATCTCATCGCTCGGCGTCTACGGCATCGTCATGGCGGGTTGGGCCAGCAATTCACGTTATGCGTTCCTTGGCGCCCTGCGGTCGGCGGCGCAGATGGTGTCCTACGAGGTCTCCATCGGCTTCGTCATCATCACCGTCCTGCTTTGCGTGGGCTCACTCAATCTGAGCGAAATCGTGCTTGCCCAACAGGGGATGTGGTTCTTTATCCCGTTGCTCCCGATGTTCGTCGTCTTTTTTATCTCCGGCCTGGCTGAAACCAACCGCTCACCCTTCGACCTGCCGGAAGGGGAATCCGAGATCGTCGCCGGCTACATGGTGGAATATTCCTCCATGGTATTTGCCCTTTTCTTCCTGGGCGAATACGCGAACATGATCCTGATGAGCGCGATGACCTGCGTGTTGTTCTTGGGCGGCTGGCTGCCGCCCTTCGACATCGCGCCGTTCAACTGGATTCCCGGGCCGATTTGGTTTGCCCTCAAGATTGCGGCTGTCCTGTTCCTCTTTCTGTGGGTCCGGGCGACGATGCCGCGTTATCGTTATGACCAATTGATGCGCCTTGGCTGGAAGGTTTTCCTTCCGCTTTCACTGATCTGGGTGGTTCTGACGGCTGGCGTTCTGGTCGCCACCGGCTGGATTCCGGTGACGAGCCGGTAGGCGGGTGGCGATGGACCGAGACCTGCAAGCCTGTGATAGGGTGCCCGCGATGGGCGGGAGAGGGTAGATATGGCATTTCTCGACCGGGGTGCGCGCACGATGCTCCTGTGGGAGCTATTGTCGGGAATGGCGTTGACCTTGACCTACATGTTCAAGCCGAAAGTCACGCTCAACTACCCGTACGAGAAGGGTCCATTGTCGCCACGGTTTCGCGGCGAACATGTGTTGCGCCGCTATCCGAGCGGGGAGGAACGCTGCATCGCCTGCAAACTGTGCGAGGCCGTTTGCCCGGCACAGGCGATCACCATCGAGGCGGAGCCGCGCGCCGATGGAATTCGGCGTACCACGCGTTATGACATCGACATGACGAAATGCATTTATTGCGGGTTATGCCAGGAGGCTTGCCCGGTCGATGCCATCGTCGAGGGGCCGAACTTCGAGTTCGCGACGGAGACGCGCGCCGAGCTGATCTACACGAAGGAAAAACTGCTCGCCAACGGCGATCGGTGGGAATCGGAGATCGCCAGGAATTTGGCGACCGACGCGCCCTATCGCTGAGTTCGGGGCGCCGAGGAAAAAAAGCGGAAATCGGGACAGAAGCGACGATGATAGTCGAGGCGTTGGCATTCTATATGTTCGCGGCGGTCGCGGTGGCCTCCGGCGTGCTTGTCGTTTCGGTGCGCAACCCCGTGCATTCCGTGCTGTTCCTGATTCTCGCCTTCTTTAACGCGGCCGGCCTCTTTGTGTTGGTCGGCGCTGAATTTCTGGCGATGATCTTGGTCGTGGTTTATGTCGGCGCGGTTGCCGTCCTTTTCCTGTTCGTCGTGATGATGCTCGACATCGATTTCGCGGCGTTGCGCAGCGGATTTATCCGTTATCTGCCGATCGGCGCGATGGTCGGGTTGGTTCTGCTGTCTGAACTCGCGCTGATCGTTGGCGCCTGGATCACGGCGCCAGAGGCTGCGTCCGCTTTCGGCGCGCCGTCGCCGGATGCCGCGAAAATCGCCAACACCCATGCCCTTGGACTCGTGCTCTATACGAAATACGCCTACCTGTTTCAGGCGGCGGGGATGATTCTTTTGGTCGCGATGGTTGGGGCCATCGTGCTGACGTTGCGCGACCGTGAAGGTGTTCGCCGGCAAAATATCGGAGAGCAGCTTGCTCGCGGCAAACACAATTCTGTCGAAGTGCGCAAAGTACGCACCGGGAGCGGCATCTGATGATGAATATCGGTCTTTCGCACTACCTGACCGTGGCCGCGATCCTTTTCACGATCGGCATTTTCGGGATCTTCCTCAATCGGAAGAACGTCATCGTCATTCTCATGTCCGTCGAGCTGATGCTGCTCGCGGTCAACATCAACCTGGTCGCGTTCTCCGCCTTCCTGCACGACTTGGTTGGCCAGGTGTTCGCGATGTTCGTTTTGACCGTGGCGGCGGCCGAGGCCGCGATCGGTCTGGCGATTCTTGTCGTCTATTTCCGCAATCGCGGGTCGATCGCGGTTGAAGACATCAACCTCATGAAGGGCTGACGCGCCTATGTATACCGCCGCCGTTCTTCTGCCCCTGCTGGGCGCCGCGATCGCCGGGCTCATGATCGCGTATTCGCGCGACCGCGAGGCGCAATTCGTCACCTGCGGCGCCGTCGGGATCGCCGCGATCTTTTCGATCGTCATCGCGTTGCAGGTGGCCGGCGATGGGACGCCGCGCACGATCGAATTGTTTACCTGGATCGATTCCGGCGAGCTGAATATCAGCTGGGCGTTGAAATTCGACACCTTGAGCGCGGTGATGGTTTTCGTCGTAACCGTTTGCGCGACGATGATTCACATCTACTCGATTGGCTATATGAGCCACGATCCGTCTATTCCGCGGTTCATGGCTTATCTCAATTTGTTCACGTTTTTCATGCTCGCCTTGGTGACGGCCGAAAATTTCGTTCAGATGTTCTTTGGCTGGGAAGGTGTCGGGCTCAGCTCCTATCTTCTGATCGGGTTTTGGTACGACCGCAACAAGGCCAATGCCGCGTCGATCAAGGCGTTTCTTGTTAACCGGGTCGGCGATTTCGGCTTCGTGCTTGGCATCATGGGCGTGTTCATGCTGTTCGGAACTCTCTCCTTCGATCCGGTCTTCGACGCCGCCCCGGCGATGGCCGAGCGCACCATGAAATTCTTCGGATGGGAGTTCCATGCGCTCACGCTGATCTGCTTGCTGTTGTTCATTGGCGCGATGGGAAAATCCGCTCAGATCGGGCTGCACACTTGGCTACCCGACGCGATGGAGGGGCCGACGCCGGTCTCGGCGCTGATTCACGCGGCGACGATGGTAACGGCGGGCGTTTTCATGGTCGCGCGCCTGTCGCCCCTGTTCGAATACGCCCCGGCCGCCTTGACCGTCGTGGTCATCATCGGCGCGACGACGGCCATCTTTGCCGCCTCCGTCGGGCTCGTGCAAAACGACATCAAGCGCGTCATCGCCTATTCCACATGCAGCCAGCTCGGTTACATGTTCTTTGCGGCGGGTGTCTCCGCTTATGGCGCGGCCATCTTCCATTTGATGACCCACGCCTTCTTCAAGGCACTGCTGTTCCTTGGTTCCGGTTCGGTCATCCATGCCATGTCGGGCGAACAGGACATGCGCAAGATGGGCGGGTTGTGGCACCGACTACCCTGGACCTATGCGCTGATGTGGATCGGCAGCCTGGCGCTGGCCGGCATTCCGTTCTTCGCGGGGTATTATTCGAAAGACATTATTCTGGAGGCCGCGTGGGGCGCGCATAGCGCGGCTGGGCAGTACGCCTTTTGGCTTGGCATCCTCGCCGCGTTCATGACCGCCTTTTATTCCTGGCGGCTTTTGTTCATGACGTTCCACGGTGCGCCGCGCGCCGACCATCACACGATGGAGCATGTTCACGAATCCCCGGCGGTGATGCTGGTGCCGCTGGGTGTTCTCGCAACTGGCGCGATCGTGGCCGGCGCCGCGGGCTACTATTTCTTCGTCGGCGACGGGATGGCTGTGTTCTGGGGAGCGTCGATCAAAGTGCTCGAGGGGCACAACGCCCTGGAAGCCGCTCATCACGTGCCCACCGGGGTTGCACTGTTGCCGACGCTGGTCGCGGCGGCCGGGATCGGGCTTGCCTATGTCATGTACATCATGCGGCCCGAGTGGCCGGGATTGGTGGCAGACCGTCTGCGCGGCCTCTATTTGTTTCTGCTCAATAAATGGTATTTCGACGAACTCTACGATCGGGTCTTCGTTTTTCCGGCCCATATCATTGGGCG
>CANFCX010000065.1 GCA_947445225.1 Rhodospirillales bacterium | reverse complement strand
TGGCCCCGGGCGGACCCGGCCGATTTCTCGATCCTCATGCGCGCCGATTCGATTGGGCAGGTCCGGCCACTGAGGAACGGTATTGGGTTTTGTCGGAAATTGGAATCCGGCGGCACGATTTCGTCGTGCCGCCGGATTCGGTCGAAGATGGCGAGGGATGCCCGCTTATTTTTTAAGCGCGGCCGGCACCGGCCAAACCATGTAAGGGTTGGACCAATGCTCCGTTACCGTCAGATCGGCGGTCACGACGTTGTCCACCTTCATCACGACCTTGGTCGGGAAAAAGACGTGCATGTCCAGATCGTCGTTTCTCCAAGGCCCGGAGAAATCGGCGGAGTAGACCTTCCCCCCGACCGTCGTTTCGGTGTGAATGATATTACCTTTGGCGTCGAGCGTGACGCGCAAATCCGCCCCGATCTTCGGAACCGGAATGATCAGCTCGCGCATGCCATTGCGGCTGGCCAGCTTGATCTTGTCGATGGCTTGCCGGCCCATGGTGGTGACCGCGCCCGGCATGAGATAGGCCGGGATCAGCCGCTCGATCACCGAAGTCTTCGCCGGTCCGGAGTAAATGCCCGGCTTGGATTCGTCCCAGGCCAGATCGCGGGCCGCCACGATGATTTCGCGAGACGTGCCGCGTGTTATGTCCATGCGGACCCCCGGCAACCGGTATTCCATGCCGAACACAACCTTGGCCGGCTGGCCATTGTAGGTTCCGGTACCGGTGAATTCCCATCCGTCGATGGCCTCGGACAGGGTGACGTGGGTGGCGCCGCCGTAACTGTTGTCACGCGTCACGCCCAGCGCGTCGCTGGCCGCGATCAACGCCCGCACCGGCTCCAGATTGGCCTTGGCGCTTTCGGGAAGCCGGTATTTGTACCGGTCGATGATAATGACGCCGGGAGGAAGGACAGCGCTTCCCTGCACCGGGGGCGCGGCCGGGGCCGCTTGTTGCGCCCAAACCGCGGTCGCGACCAGGGCCGACGTGGCGCCTGCCATCGCGGCCAGAAAGAGAGATTTTCTCGAAAACATCGGTCAACTCCTGAATGTTTGGCCCGAACCGGGCCGATGAAAATGTGGAATCAACGTATTTTCGGTCTCAACCGCTGCGGGTGGGTGAGGTGGTCAGCTGCCGGTCGCGCTCATCACAGGGCAGGGTTTCGGCCAGGAAAGCGTTCGGGTCGGGATTGAAGTTGCGGACGACCGGGTTGACCTTGAACGGCTCCTCCAGATATTCGGGGTCTTCGACGGTCGCCTCCCAACGAAGTTGGTTGCCCGTGCGAGTCAGCCGCTCGGTCACTTTCATGTCGAAGCCGTGGATCCACCCATTTTTGTGAATCCAACTGGAATCGGTGAATCCGATGGTTTCGATGACCAACGAGTCGCCCTCCCATTTTCCGACGGAATCGCCGTACCAAGTTTCTAGCGCCACGTTGGTCTTGTTGTGGGGCTTGTTGAGTTTGATGGACCGAACTCGGTCGAACGTAAAACCGCCATTGTAGAACAGCAGCACTTCGTCCGGCAGTTCTACGATGCGGGCCGGGGCTCCGATTCTCGGCAATCCCGCCGGCCTGCAGTGATTTTGCGGGTCCTCCCAGTTGCCCAACGCGTCGGCCTGGCGAACCGCTTCCCAATGTTCGGGTTTGTAGATCGGCTTGTTCGGATCGTTGGCGCGGATCAACCCGCCGTCTTCCTCGAAACCGCGGAAGGTGCCGCCGCGTCCGGCGAAGGTTATCCCCTCGGCTCCGGAGGCAAACCCGTTCTGCAGGTTCGGGCCGCCCGGAATCCAAAACCCGTGGATAATCGGGCGGCCTTCGGCGGTCCGCGGGGTCTGCGGCGCTGCCGGGGCCGCGGCTGGAGCCTGCTGGGCATAGGCCCCGGTCGCGCCCATGAGCATGCCGGCGGCTCCGATCAACATGCCGCTAAGAACAGCGGGCATGCTGCGCGGCAGATCGCCGAGATTCTTGGTTGGCTTGGACATTCTCGATTCCTCCCTGTGATCGCCCGGTGGGATGATCCCCCGTTGGCGTTCGTAAACGTTTGACCTAGGCGCGTTGGTCTAGGACTTCATGGATCGATCGGCGCTTCTGGCTCGATGAGCCTTCTCCTTGGAGTCGTCAGGCGAGAGTCGTCGGGCGACGGGCCATCGTTCGAGGTATGCCATAGTTCCACCCAGCCCAGTCGCTCCCAAGGTATTGCCCACCCATGGGTTCGATCGGTCGCTGGGTTGTGCCCTTATTGGGTTACGGCAACCGACGCCGGATCGGTGTTCTTGGTGTCGAACACGCGCCCATCGGGCAGGACCATCTTGTACATGAATCCGCCCGGCACGCCGTTGCGGTTGGGATAATACGAGATGGCGTATTCCGACTTCACCTTCAACGCGCTTTTGCTGTCGATGCCGACCTTGCGAAGGGCCGCGATTCCGAGCGACTCCACGTCGATCTTCGTCACCTTTCCGTCCGGACCGGTGACGTCGAAGCGCATCCAGGTGTGCGGATTGACCCAATCGATCCGGGTCAGGATCGCCTTGGTCTCGATCACCTTGTCGATGTCGACGCTGGCTTGCACCGCGTGATGGGCATCGCTCGACGCGCCCGCCAACATCGACAAGCCACCAACTAGTCCGGCGAGAACAACGTTACGCTTTGTCATGGTTCCTCCCTGTGTACGGATCGCGGAGTTGTTCAAACTCTTTCAGCGATCCTTGAGCCTTCGGCGAAAAAATGTACAGTCCAACGTAAATTCCGTCAAACGCGCGCGCGGACCCAACGCTCGCCTTAGAACTTCCCGCCCAATTCCTTAGGTACCGGCCAGATCATATAACGGCCGGTGAGATGTTCGCTGATGGTGAGATCGGCGACCGTGGCGCCATCGACCTTCTGGACGATCTTGCGCGGAAAGAAGACATGGAAGTCCATCGTGTCGTTGTCGTAGCCCGAAAAATCCGCCGAATAGAGTTTGCCGTCCACGGTCATTTCCGTATGGACGATCTCGCTCTTGGCGTTCAGGGTCGCCTTGACTTCGGTGTTGTATTGCGGGACCGGAACCGTCAGCTCTCTCAGCCCGCCCCGGTTGCCGAGTTTGATCGTGCCGGCGGCCTTGGCGCCAAGCAGGACAACGGCCGGCGGCATGATATACAACGGCAGCAATCTCTCGCGCGCGGATGTCTTGCCGGCCTGCTTAAAAACGCCCGGCTTGGATTCGTCCCAGGACAGATTGCCCGAAGCGACGACAATGTCCTTGCAGTCGACGCAGGATGACGTCGCGGCGTATTTGCTATCCAGCTTTCGCTTTACGTCCCGCTCGAACTGCATCCGCAAGGCCGGGACGAGTTCGCTGCCCATGCGCGCCGTCCCCACCTTGTAATCCCAATCGACCCTCATATTGACCGGCTCGCCGTTCATCGTCCCGGTCGCGTAATAGGTCCATTGATTGGTCGACGATCCCAGCACGTTGTGCGTGGCCCCGACATAGGCGTTCTGACGAAGCATACCGAGCGCGTCGCTGGCGGCGATCAGGGCGCGCACCGGCTCGAGATTGTTCGCCGCGGCCCTTGGCAGATCGTATTTGAACTTGTCGATGATGACCGTGTCATTCACCGACTCGATATAAAGCCAGGGGCTTTGGTACCTTTGGTCGGTGGCCAAAGGCACGAAGGGTTTGCCGGTCATCGGATCGGTCTGCGCCGCGGCGCCGGCCAAAGTCGCGGCCGCGAAGGCGAGCGCCGCCGCGAACCCATAGGTCTTCCGGTACATGATTGTATCCTTTCTCAGAGCGGGCCGCTTCGGGTGGGCGATCCCTGGGGATTGTCTTCCGTGCCCCAAGGTTCGGCGATGCGGGAATCGCAGGGCAGAGCTTCGGCGAGGAAGGCATTGGGGTTGGGGTTCAGCCATTGGGCCGTCGGCGTCATCTTCCACGGCTCCACGAGATATTCGGGGTCCTCAACCGTCGCTTCCCAGATCAGCGTGTTGCCCTTGCGGGTCAGGCGTTCGATCACCTTCATCTTGAACCCGTGGATATAACCACCCTTGTCGAGCCAAGTATTGTCGGTAAATCCGGTCGTCTCGATCACCAGGGTGTCGCCGTCCCAGCGGCCGGCGGCGGCGCCCATATAGGTTTCGCCCGCCGCCTGCGCCGGGTTGATCGGGCGCCCGTCGGTCGGAATCATGCGATACCGATTGTCGGTCTGGAATTTGCCCGAGTAAATGAACATCAGAATCGGCTGACCCTCGATCTTGAGGATCTGGCTGGGACCAAGAACCCTGGGCACGCCGATTGGCAGGCAGTAATTGATGGGGTCGCGCTGATTGCCCCAATAGTTGTTCTCACCGACGAGATCCCAAAATTCCGGCTTGTAGAGCGGCTTGTTGGGGTTGTCGTGGTAAAGCAGGCCGCCGTCTTCCTCAAAACCGCGGAAGGTCCCGCCGCGCCCCACGAAATCGACGAAATCGTAATCGCTCCCCGGAGTCCCGCGCAAAATCCCGCGCGGGGCGGCCGGCACGGGTCCATTCCACAACCCCACCAGCACGGGACGGCCCTGCGCGTCGCGCGGCGTGGTCGCGTTGTCCAGGGGCGCGGGAGCCTGGGCATAAGCCGCGGTCGCTCCCATCAACATACCGGCCGCTCCGATCAACATTCCTCTAAGAACCGCGGGCACGCTGTGCGGCAAATCGCCGGGGCTCTCTGTTCGTTGCTTGGACATCCTCGATTCCTCCCTATCGTCGTCGCCCAGTGGGGCCGACCCCCTTGTCGGGCGTTGCCATTACTTCGGTTCTAGTTCCCCTGTACCCTGGTTCTAGATATCGACACTTCAAGCGCCGGGCGCCCGCGCCTTGCGGTTGCCACGTCGCAAACTATCGTTCGAGATGGCCTTGTTCCAGGCGGCGCGGAAGCGCCCGCCTGGAACAAATGCCCTTATTGGGTTACGGCAACGGACGCTGGATCGGTGTTCTTGGTGTCGAACACGCGCCCATCGGGCAGGACCATCTTGTACATGAATCCGCCCGGCACGCCGTTGCGGTTGGGATAGTACGAGATGGCGTATTCCGACTTCACCTTCAGCGCGCTTTTGCTGTCGATGCCCACCTTGCGAAGGGCGGCGATTCCGAGCGACTCCACGTCGATCTTCGTCACCTTCCCGTCCGGACCGGTGACGTCGAAGCGCATCCAGGTGTGCGGATTGACCCAATCGATCCGGGTGAGGATCGCCTTGGTCTCGATCACCTTGTCGATGTCGACGCTGGCTTGCACCGCGTGATGGGCATCGCTCGATGCGCCCGCCAACATCGACAAGCCCCCAACTAATCCGGCGAGAACAACGTTACGCTTTGTCATGGTTCCTCCCTGTGGACAGATCGCTGCTTCGTTCAGGTTTCTTTCGCCGATCCGGGGCGTTCATTGAAAATTTGTACAATCGGCGGCGATTTCCGTCAACGCCGATAATCGCCGAGCCCCACCCGGCGGATATCGGGTCGGGCTTTTTCGCCGATACGCCCGGCGATCGTTACGGGATCGGAACCCGGACCAAGCGCTGCGGCGCGGTCCCGCCACGGGTCGGCCAAACCACCCATTTGCCGTCCCGAGTCACGACCGCGGATGGAGCGCCCTGGATGGGGTCGGCCATCACCGTGACCTGGCCAGTGGGCAACGCGCGGAACAAGATCGTGCCGGCGGGGAAATACACGCTGCCATCATTACCGACATCGAAATCGTCGGCCCGGATACCCTGTTCGACAATCTGCGGCGCGCCCTGGGCCTTGCCGTCGGCGCCCATTTGAATCTTGTAGATGCCGTTCTGGGAGGCACCGGCGAAATAGACCCAGTTGTTCTTCACGCGCACGCCGTTGATGCCGATGGCGTTGCCGGCATTGGGGCCGTATTTGGCGTCGCGGAACCAGACCTCGATTTTTTTGGTCGCGCCATCGACCCGGTAGATCGTGCCGCTGCCCGAATCGCCGGCGTAATACATGCCTTGGCCGCCATAGGCGAAACCGTTGAAGCCCATTCCTTTTTCGGTCGGGATGTCGGCCTTCAGCTTGCCATCGAGGTCGTAGATCATGACATGGGCGTCATTGTCGGAGAAATTCGCGGGAAGATTGCCTTGGCCGCTGGGATTGGGAGCGCCGCGGAAAGTCTTGTTGAAGACGACAAGCGCGACCTCGTTTTCGCCGCAGCCAACGCCGAGCATGTTCGCGGCGGTGGGAACGCTCGCGAACTCGCCGACCTTTCCGTCGGTGGCGACCTTCAGCAATTTCTTCTCATCGATCAACGTGACAAATATCGAGCCATCCGCCTGCTCGCAAATATTCTCGGTCGCCGCGGCGCTCGGCAAGGTGGCATAGGTCTTGGCATTCGCGCTTTCGGGAAAAGGCGCCCCCGCGACCGGCGCCGGAACTGGAAATGGACTGGGAACCGGTTGGCTGAAGCCAGCCGCGGGAATGATGATTCCCGTCAACAAAAGGCCTAACTGCATAAGCCGTCTCGACATGTTTGGATCCTCCCTGGGTTCAGTGTTCTTTTGTCAGAACATCTGAGACGGGCGAAGCGGCGCGTTGGCGCCAATGGCCCGTCTTGGTCGGTAGTCTAGGCGTTGGCTTGCTGGTCCAGCAAGCTGTGCGACGCAAAGTTGCTGGGCGTGACGTCCAACGGTATCGCCTAACGCTTCTTTTTCTTTCCGAAAATCTCGGTCCAATTGTCGCGGTAGGCCTTGGAGATGGGCTTCTGCCGCTCGTCCCGGCTGTAGCCGGCGGGGGCGCCGCCTTCGGACTTGGACGGACTATCGCTTGGCGTGCTTTCACTCTTGGGGCTCGCCTCGGTTTTGGTCGCGACCTCTGTCTTGGTTTTCGTATCGCTGCTTGCCATCGTATTTCCCTGCGGTATTTCGGATATCGCGCCTGTGGATTCATCTGGTCGCCCAGTGCGCGGCGGGGCACCCTAACACGCACGAGCCCGCAAAGCTGGCCTTGCCAATCTCACTATGCTCGCCGCCGGCGATCCCGATCAAGACCGGGCATGTCCCGGTCGCAGGAAACGTCAGGATGTCGACGTTCTTGGCGGTACCGAAAGCGGCATCCCGAACAGGAAGCGCGTCGGGGCGGACAAATCGGCGGCGCGGGCCAGGCCATAGCTGATGACAAGGGATAACACCGCGACCGCGGCGAATTTCGCAAGCGGCTCGCCGCTCCAAGAAAAAAGCGCCCAACCGAGGAGCACGATGACGGTTTGATGAACGAGATAGAACGGGAGGGCGTGGCGCGTAAATGCCGCGAGGAAAGGAATCGGCCGACCGAGGTGGACGCGCGCCAGGCCGAGGAGCGCAACCAGGCTGAACCATTCCGCCGCCATCCGGATCGCCAAGGCGGTCGCGGGAAAGCCGCGCGGCATCGAGAACCATGCGACGATCAAGGCGACCGTGCCGATGGCGGCGACGATCCGGTTGCGTTTGATGGCATCGTCGAGACCGGCGCTCGACGCAACGCACCACCCCACGACCATTAAGAAAATGTAGTGCGCGTGATTGGCCCAATCGGCCGCGAGGTCGTGGGTGCTGGGGAATCTTCGACGAAGTGCCAGCTCGATCGCGACGATCGGCAAAGCAACCAAGAAAATTCGCCATCCGGGCGCCACCAGGCCGGTCAGGCGCGCGACCAGGGTCCTCCCGCGTTCCGTCGACAGCCACTGGAAAACCGGGGCGAGCACGACGGCATAGGCCATGAGATAGGCCAGAAACCAGAGATGGTGCCAACTCAGGTTCGCCGCCGGGTAACAGCAGCCGAACGCGCCCGGAAGGAAGTCGAGATAGCTGCCGGTGAAGTCGATTGGACTATGGCGCCCCGGCACCTCCGGCGAGATGCGTTCGACATAGACCTGGGGCGTCACCAGCGCGAGGATGCCAAAGACGAGCGGCACGAAAAGACGCCGGACCCGTTCCAAAAGGAACTGGCCCACACCGCGCCGGCGAAGCGCGAAGAACGCACTCGCCCCGGCGAGCATGAACAGGAGCGGCATGCTTGGCACGTCGAGTAGCGCGACCGCGATGTCCGCTTCCCGGTAGGTCAGGGCGTCCTTGATGTGCCAGGGCTGGCGGTTGAACAGCCGGGCCGTGTGGAACACGATCAGCGACAGCACGATCGCGTTTCTCAGCTGGTCGATGTCCAGGCGGCGGGTCTCCACGGACGGGCCTGCGGTCATTGGCTGGCGCTCGCGCTAGGCCTGGCCGCGCGCCTTCAGTTCCCGTGGATTGGTTTCGCGCACCCGCTGCACCGTGCCCGAGAGCAGCAGCGCATGCACGCGGTCGCGCCGAGGATCGGACGGGTCGAAAAGGCCGGCGCGGAGATCGGCGGCGAGCCGCCGGTTCATCCGGCGCAATTCTCGCAGCAAGGCCTCGCGCGTGTCGGCCGCCGGCCGCGATTCTCCATACAATTCGGCCAATGCCGCCAATTCCCGGCGCAGCGGCTCATCCCCTGCCCTCACCTCGCGCGCGGCGATCGCCATGGCCATGGCGATCCGCTGCGCCGGCGCGCGGTGTGTGTCGGGAATGAGCGGAAGCAGATGTTCGGCAAATGTCTCGCATGCCGCGTCGAGCAAATCGGCGGCGTCCGGCCGGTCACGCATGGCGATGCCTCATAAATTCCCCGAATCGTGCGACAGACCTTCCGCCGTCGCGGTCAGAATTTCGAGCTCGAGTTCGGCCACCAATCTTCCGGCCAGGGCATGCTCCAGCGAGGGTTCCCCGCCAAACAGATGGCGGTCGGCTTCGGCCAAAGCCATACATGCGCGGCGCAGATGGGCGGCGACCTCCCAATAGGCAACGACCCCGGGGTCCGGTGCGCGGCCCGAAATCCGCGCGTAACCCGCGTAGAAATCCGAACGTTCGCCGATCCCGCCCGCTTCGCCGGTCGCCCCGAAACGCCAGCAGCGCGCGCAGAAATTACCGATGTCCTCCATCGGATCGCCCCATCCCGCGTATCTCCACCCGACAATGCCGATCAGGCCCCCGCTGCCATCGATGACGTAATGCCCGGTGCGAAAGTCACGATGCGCAAGAACGATTTCCGAGTTGCGCGGGGCGTTCAGTTCCAGCCAGCGCAGCCCCCATTCCAGGACCGGATGTGACTCCGAATGACGATCGATAAAGGCGCGGCGATCGGCGATGGCCTGGGCCGATGGGTTGGATCGCGGTATTTTGAGAAAATCGAGGTCGGCATTCGGCGGCCGGATGGAATGCAGCCGCGCGATGTCCTCGCCCAGCCGCCCAAGCAGGGCCCTGCCGTCGCCGATCTTCGCCGGGTCGGCGACCAACGCGGGATCGGTGATGCCGGCCAGCCGTCGCGTGACGAAAAACGGAACGCCGGCGACCGCCGGGTCGAGGCATTCCCACATGGGTTCGGGAACCGTAACACCGGCAGCGAAAGCGGCCCGCAGGACGGCGTATTCCTGCGCCGGGGTCAGGGTTTCCACCGCCACGTTTTCGTCGCGCCGACGCGGCGTCAGCGAATGCATCACGAAATTCTGCGCGCCGGCGAGAGGCCCGTCGCGGAAGTCGACGCGAAGAATGGCATCGGTCGGAGCACCCAAGCCGGTGGGCGCGAGCTCGACCAACGCGGCATGGGTCGCTCCCGCCGCCGCGGCGATGAATTGCTCAAGACGGTGGCGGGTGCGCGCGTCCAGGGCCTCGTTCCGCTCGGTCATCGCCCACAACTCCGGCTCGTGAAGGACCGCCCCGCCCCTCGACGATGACGGGCGGAGCCGGTCATGTAGCGCGAAGCTTCGGAGGCAAGCAACAACGGAGTCTCGGTCCGGCGACCGGATGGCGGCAAGCCCGGAGATGGCGGCAGGGATGGCCCCGCCCTCTATTTCGCCCGACCGACGGTGCGCCGCCGGAGCCGCCGCGTCGAGAGTCGCCGATGGCGACTCTCGATTCGGGCGAATCGGAAACTTAGGACCAGCTCAAGTCGTGGTTCTTCAATGGCAGCGAGCGGATGCGTTTGCCGGTCGCACGGAAAATCGCGTTGCAGATCGCCGGCGACACCGCGCCATTGGGCTGCTCGCCGACCGGCGTGAGTTTGTTGCCGCCGGTCAAACCGCCCCAGTGGATGCGCACGACCGGGGCCTCGTCCAATCGCATCATGCGGTAATCGTCGAAATTGCCTTCCACGACACGCCCATTGCGGACGGTGAGCTCTGAGTAAAGAGTGTCGCTCACCCCGAACATGATGCCGCCTTCGTATTGGCTAGCCACGACGTTCGGGTTCATCGCGACGCCGCAGTCGAATGCGACATCGACGGTGTGCACACGGACTTCGCCGCCCTGGCTGACCGATACTTCCGCGATCTCCGCGGTCTGGGTCGCGGCGCGCTGATAGATAGCGAAGCCTTGGGCGCGGCCTTTCGGAAGCGGTTTGCCCCATTGCGCTTTCTGCGCGACCTCGTTGAGGGATTTGAGCCAGCCGGGATCCTTGACGTCTTTGAGCAACTGCCGGCGCAGTTCGAGGGGATCCTTGCCCCCGGCCTGGGCTACATCGTCCATGAAGGATTCGACCTTGAACGGATTTTGGTTGTGGCCCGGGCCCCGATAGGGGCCGGAAACGAGATGGCTGTCGAGCGGGTGATGTTCGACCAGGATATTGGGGATGATGTAGTCGAAATCGGGACCGAGCGAAGCCAGCGAACCGCCAACGTGACGGTTGTGCCAGGCGACGATGTTTCCGTCGCGATCGATTCCCGCTTGGAATTTCGAAATCGCCAGCGGCCGGTAGCGGCCCTGCCGCATCGTCTCCTCGCGGGTCCATATCACTTTCACGGGGCGGCCCGGCACCTGCATGGCAACGGCGACGGCCGCTCGGGTTTCATCGGCGTAATGACGGCGCCCGAAGTCGCCGCCGAGATAGGTGTCGTCGGTGTTGACGAAGATCTTGGACTGCGGGATGCCGGTCTCTTCCGCCGCCACCCTCTGGGCCGTCGGAGCGAGCTTCACGGCGCCCCAGATGTCGACACGATCGGGCGTGACCAGCGCCATGCCGTTAATCGGCTCCATCAGGGCGTGATCGATGTAGGGGGTCTCATAGATCGCCTCGACCATGCGATAGGCCGACTTCAGGGCGGCTGGAGCATCGCCGACCTTTTTATCCTGTTTGCCCGGCTCGTCGAGCTTGGCCAGGTATTGCTTACGAATGTCTTCGTTGTTGACCTTGCCCGCCGCGCCCTCTTCCCATTCGATCGGCAGGATGTCGAGGGCGCTTTTGGCCTGGTAGAAGTGCTCGGCAACCACCGCGACGGCGCTGCGCAGTTTGCTGTTGACGGTGTCCGCCGTCGATTTGTCGGTGCCGGGGCCGCCGATCGCGACAACCTTCACGATCCCGGGCCGGTCCTTGAGGGCATTGGCGTCGAAGCTCTTGAGCGTCGCGCCATGCACCGGGGCCTGCCGAATGGCGGCGTAGAGCGTGCCCGGCACCACGGCGTCGATGCCGTATTTCGCGCCGCCATTGACCATGCCGAGGGCTTCGATCTTGGCATGTGCCGTGCCCAGCACCGTCCATTTGTCCATGGGTTTGATCTGGGGCTCGGCGTCGAGTTTGATGGCCGCCGCCTTGGCCGCGACCTCGCCATAACGCAGCGAGCGTCCGGTGGGCTTGTGGATCAGCTTGGAATCCTTGGCCTCGATTTCGGCGAGCGGCACGTTCCATTGCTGCGCGGCGGCGGTACGCAATCTTTCGCGGGCCGATGCGCCGGCTTGCAGCAACTGGGCGCGCTCGCGCACGACCGATTTGGCGTTGCCGTAGAGCGAGGTGTACACGCCCTTGTCCAGCAGGTTGCGCGTCGCCGAAAGACCCGACGATTGGACCTTCGTCCAATCGCATTGCAGCTCTTCGCAGACCATCATCGAGACCTGGGTGCGCGCGCTGTTGCCGACATTCGCGGAGGGCACGCGCACGGTCACCTTGTCGTCGGCGCCGATGACGAGGAACGCGCCGAAATCAACGTCGCCATCCGCGGCCTTCGCGCCGGCGATGCCCCCTTGACGGCTGACGCCAAGCGCCATGCCGCCGGCGATCGCGGCCGTGGAAACGACGAAACGGCGGCGGTTCATTTCCAATCGATTGGTCATGTGGGTGTCCTCCCCTAGGATTTCATGTTCTTCGCGGCGAGATGGATCGCGGCGCGAATGCGCTGATACGACCCGAAGCGAGCGATGCCGCGATTGTCGGACTGTGTTCCGGCCGTGACAAGTAGATTCCGCAACTGATGTTCCACTGGAATGCGCATTGCGCAATCCTGACGGAGTTTTTCGGTGCCCGAACGACGGGTTCCTTTGTCGCCGCATATCGGGTATGCCGGAGCATCTGCCATGACCCAGAGCAGGAGACATCATGGGCAAGTCAAGAATCGAGGCCTTCAGCGATGGCGTTCTGGCCATCATCATCACCATCATGGTTCTGGAAATGAAGGTGCCGCACGGCGAGGACTTCGCGACACTGGCGCCACTCCTGCCCGTGCTCCTCAGCTACGTCCTGAGCTTCGTTTATGTCGGCATCTACTGGAACAACCATCACCATTTGTTGCACGCGGCCAAGAAAATCGGCGGCGGAGTCCTGTGGGCCAATCTGCACCTGTTGTTCTGGCTGTCGCTTTTCCCGTTCGTCACCGGCTGGATGGGGGAGAATCATTTTGCCCCGCTCCCCACAGCACTTTACGGGTTCGTGTTGCTGATGGCCGCCTTGAGCTATTGGGTGCTGCAACGCGTCCTTATCGGCAGTGACGGCGCGGATTCCCTGCTTGCCCGCGCCATGGGCCGCGACATCAAGGGAAACGTCTCCTTGTTGATCTACGCCGCGGCGATTCCGCTGGCGTTTTTCTCCCACTGGATGGCGCAGGCCGGTTTTGTCCTCGTTGCCTTGATGTGGCTGGTGCCCGACCGCCGCATCGAAAAGGCGCTGGCCGTCCACCGAAGTTGAACGACCCGAATTTGACCTGGATCAACACCGCCGCGTCGCTCGCGTGGTTTTTTTGGGACCACCGGGCAAGAACAAATCGCGGTGCGTTCCCATGGTAGGATTACTCAAACCGATTCTGCGTCGCTTCGGGTATCACGTCTACAAATCGAGCGATGAGCGGATCGCGGCCGGGCTTCGGTTCCGCGGCGGGCCGTGCAGCGTCAACGTCACGCCGCAAAGCGAACTGACCGCACGCGGCGTCATTGAAATGATCCGCGACCGCGGTCTGCGGGATTTGAATATACTCGACCTGGGCTGCGGTTCCGGCGCCATCGGTCTCCTGATTTTCAAAGAACTCGGCGGCGATGGCACCGTCGCCAGCGTCGCCTTCGGCGACATCAACATTTTCAATATCCGCGCGACCGAATGGGCGATCCGAGCCAATGGCTTCGGGAGCCTGCTCGGCACCCGCCTGCGCACCTACTTGACCGACGCACTTTCCGGCGTTCCGGCGCAATCCCAATTCGATCTGATCGTTTCCAACCCGGTCCACCTAGACGCCGAAGCCGGTGCCGGCATGGACCGATCGCCCGTCGAACTCGGCACCTACGATCCCGGCTGGAAATTCCATCGGGATTTCTACGCGGCCGCCGACCGCTATCTTTCGCCACGTGGCGAAATCTGGTTCCTGGAGAACGGGGCGTACTCCAAGGAGCCCACGTTGAAGCCGTTTCCGAACGCCAACCCGCGCCTAGGGTATGTCGAGCATTTCCCCGACCGAACCGACCCGGCGTGTTTCTGGATGATCTCCCGGCTCCGTCGGCCAGAGGTTCGTGTGGCCGTTCCCGCAACCGATCGGGCGGTGGCGGCGGCATTCGGGGCGTGAGCCCGCTGCCGTACGCGTCCTGAAACGATGGTCGGCGGCGCCGCGTTCATAGCGAATACCATGTGGCGCGCGCCTTGCCGTGCTGCCGCACGCGCCCAGCCGCGACCAGCTCGCGCAGACGCACTTTGAGCGTGTTCCGATTTGCGCCGGTGATCGATGCAAGCTGTGCGATCGTCAGGCGTTCATTCGCCC
>CANFCX010000064.1 GCA_947445225.1 Rhodospirillales bacterium | reverse complement strand
CTGATCGAAAAAAGCGACTTGAAGATTCGTGCCGCGCCGCACCGAGCCGCCACCGGGCTCGACCGATCCGATGATGATGCCGAGCAAGGTGGATTTGCCGACGCCGTTGGCGCCAATCACACCCACGCGGTCGCCGCGCACGATCCGCGTCGAAAAACCGTTCAGGATGGTCTTGGGCCCGGAATCGCCGGCGAAGGACTTGGTGACGTTTTCGAGTTCGGCCACGATGCGGCCGCCGGCTTCGGCGCCGACCGTGCCAAGTTTGGCCAGGCGGAGGCTCTGGCGTTGGGCGCGTTGGTCGCGCAGGTCGAACAGCCGGTGCAAGCGCCCCTGATTGCGGCGGCGGCGCGCGGAGATGCCCTGGCGCAACCACAGGGTTTCGCTGTCGATGCGTTTGTCGGCGCGGGCGTTCTCGGCCGCTTCGGCCGCCAACACCGCCTCCGACCAAGCCTCGAAGTCCTCATAACCGCGGTCGTGTTCGCGCAAGGCGCCGCGGTCGAGCCACAATGTCCGGCGCGATAGGCGCTTCAGAAACGCTCGGTCATGGCTGATGATCAGCAGCCCGGCGGTGTGGGTGTCGAGCCGTTCCTCCAGGGCCTCGACAGCCGCGATGTCGAGATGATTGGTTGGCTCGTCGAGGAGCAGGATGTCGGGATCGCCAACCATCGCGGCGGCCAGGCTAACCCGCCGCCTTTCGCCACCGGAAAGTTCGCCGAGACGGCGATCACCGGGAATCCCGGCCTCGTCCAGCGCCGCCTCGATTTTATGGCGCGGCCCGTCGCCACCGGTGATTTCCGCCAGCGCCCGCGCCACGACGTCGCTCACTTTCTGCATGGGATCGAATTGCGGCTCCTGCGGCATATAGGCGATGCGCGCGCCGGGTTGGGCGAAGCGTTCACCCGCATCGAGTTGGATGATGCCCGCCAGCGCCTTGAGCAGGGTCGATTTGCCGCCGCCGTTGCGGCCGACCAGGCAGACGCGCTCGCCGCGGGCGAGCCCGACCGAGACGCGTTGGAATGTCGGCCGGCCGCCGAAGGTGACCAGCGCGTCTTTCAGCGCGACGAGTGGGGGTGCGGGCATGGGCGTGAATTCCGGGCGTCAACTATCGTGGCGGCAATCGCCGCCAAAGCGGGGCTACTCGGTATCCTCATGGTACCTTCTTGAGTCAAGCTCGGCACGGCCCCAGCTTCGAACTCAACGGACAACAACAGGAGGCGTCGGGTGACCAGACACAATATCGGCCTCGTCGTCGGCAGCGCGCGGCGCGATTCCATCAATCGCAAACTCGGGCAGGCGCTGGCGAAACTCGGCGAAGCGAAACTCGACGTCACCGCGATCCGCATCGACGACCTGCCGATCTATAACCAGGATTTGCAGGCCCCCCTCCCACCGGCGGTCGCGCGGATGAAAGCGGAGATCGAACGGGCCGACGGGCTGCTCTTCGTCACGCCGGAACATAACCGGTCGATTCCCGCGCTTTTGAAGAACGCCCTCGATTGGGGATCGCGCCCCCATGGCAAGAATTCCTTCGCCGGCAAGATCGGGGCGCTAACCGGCACCTCGCCCGGCGCCATCGGCACCGCGCTGGCCCAACATCACCTGCGCCAAGTCCTGAGCGCGGTGGGCGTGCTGACCATGCCCAGCGAGGTCTACCTCACCTTCAAGCCGGGGTTGGTGGACGATGGCGGCACGGTGACGGATGAAAAGACCAGGGAGTTCCTCCAGAAATTCATGGACCAGTTCGCCGTGCTGCTCGCCCGGATGAACCCCAAGGATTAGAATTGCGCCATGATCCGGGTCGGCATCGGCGGTTGGACCTATGAACCGTGGCGCGGGAGTTTCTACCCCGATGGGCTGAAACACGCCGAAGAACTCCGCTACGCCAGCCGCCGCCTGACGACGATCGAGATCAACGGCACCTTCTATCGCGCGCAATCGGCGGCGAGTTTCAAGAAATGGCGCGACGAGACGCCCGATGACTTCGTCTTTTCGGTGAAGGGGCATCGCGCCATCGTCAACAGCCGCAAACTCGCCGAGGCGGGCGAGAAAATCGATTGGTTCTTCAAGAGCGGCGTGCTCGAACTGGGCGAGAAACTAGGGCCGGTGTTGTGGCAATTGGCGCCCTTCAAGAAATTCGACCGGGAGGATTTGGCTGGTTTCCTTGGGCTGCTGCCGCGCGCGGCGAACGGCCGGGCCTTGATGCATGTTCTGGAGGTTCGGCACGAAAGTTTCCTCGTCCCGGATTGCATCGCCCTGCTGCGGGCGCACAATGTCGCCGTCGTCCACGCCGATTCCGACGATTATCCGATGATCGCCGATGTGACCGCGGATTTCGTTTATGGCCGGCTGCAACGGACCGTCGAGGACATCGAAACTGGTTACTCCACCGCCGATCTCGACCTTTGGGCGAAACGCGCCCGGCTGTGGGCAATCGGCGGCACGCCCGAGGACCTGAACCGCATAGACAAAAACGCGGCGGCCAAAGCCAAACGTCCGGTTTTCATCTACATGATCGCCGGCGCCAAGACCCGCGCCCCGGCCGCCGCCCAGGCGCTGATCGAGCGGGTCAAGGTTTGAGGAGCGCCGCGTGGCGGCGGCGGGGTTTGCCTTCCGCCCAATATATCTGTATGTCTCGACAGGTGGACATACAAATCGCCCTCGACCGGCTGGCGGCGCTTTCGCAGCCGACGCGGCTTTCGGCGTTTCGGCTGCTGGTGAAGGCGGCGCCGGAGGGCTTGGCCGCCGGACTCATCGCGGCCGATTTGGATGTGCCGCACAATACGCTGTCCACCCATCTCGGCATCTTGGAGCGCGCCGGCCTCGTGTCTTCGCGCCGCGACGGCCGCTCGATCGTTTATGGCGCCGATCTGGCCAGCATCCGCGTGCTGCTCATCTTCCTGGTCGGCGATTGCTGCGACGGCCGCCCGGAGATCTGCGCCCCGCTGGTGGAGGTGGCGCGGCTCGCCTGCTCCCCCCGTTCGGCGCGGGCAAGGCGGCGCGCGTGAGCGAGCGCGTCTATCACACCTTGTTCCTGTGCACCGGCAATTCGGCGCGCTCGATCCTGGCGGAGGCCATTCTCAACAAACGCGGCGCCGGCCGGTTCCGCGCCTTTTCCGCGGGTAGCCATCCCAAGGGCAGTGTGCATCCACAGGCCCTCGCCCTGCTCCGCCGGCTCGGCTACGACGCCGCCCATCTTCATTCGAAGAGCTGGGATGTCTTCGCCGCGCAAGCCGCGCCGGCGCTCGATTTCGTGTTCACCGTTTGCGACAACGCTGCCGGAGAGGTTTGCCCCATCTGGCCCGGCCAGCCGATGACGGCACATTGGGGCATCGACGATCCCGCCGCGGTAACCGGCAGCGACGCTGAAATCGCCGCCGCCTTCGCCCTGGCCTATCGGCTGCTCGATCGGCGGATTTCGTTGTTCACGAGCTTGCGGTTCGATGCGCTCGACCGCCTCCTGCTCCTGGGTAAGCTGAAGGAAATCGGCCAACTCCAGCGCGACGACCGGGCGTGAACGCGCCGAGCCCGTGGCGCGGCCTGGCGGCGGAGGCCATCGGCACGGCTTTGCTGGTGGCGACGGTGGTCGGTTCGGGAATCATGGGCGAGCGGCTATCGGGCGGGAACGACGCTTTGGCGCTCCTCGCCAACACCGGCGCCACGGTCGCCATGCTTTATGTCCTGATCTTGATTTTCGGGCCGGTTTCCGGGGCGCATTTCAATCCGGCGGTCAGCCTGATCTTTGCGCTGCGGCGCGATCTTCCCTGGCGTTCGGCCGCGCTTTACGCGGTTGCTCAAACCGCGGGCGGTATCGTTGGCACGCCGGCCGCGCATCTCATGTTCGAGCTGCCCCTCTGGCAGCTTTCGACGACACCCCGCGCCGGGCCGGGGCAATGGGTATCGGAGGCTATCGCCGCCTTTTCATTGGTCCTCACCATCCTGATGGTGCTGCGCGCCGATCCCCGGGCCGCGCCGGCGGCGGTCGCGCTGGCCATCGGCGCCGGTTATTGGTTCACGGCCTCGACCTCCTTCGCCAATCCAGCCGTGACCCTGGCGCGGGCGTTGTCGGACAGCTTCGCCGGCATTCGGCCCCAGGACGTACCGGCGTTCATTGCCGCGCAGGTGGTGGGCAGCCTGCTCGCGCTGGCCCTGGCCAACACCCTGTCGCAACGGCTCCCCAAGCCGCCGTCTTGAAAATGCCTTCTTTCCGCCGCCTCCCGGTCACGAACGCGCCCTGTTTTCACCGCGATTGACGGCGATTCTCCGGTCCGGCGCTCGGGCTTTTCCGGCGCATATTGGTTCTGGGGGATTTTTCATGCGCAAGGTGCACGGCGGAATGGCCGCTCTGCAATTGGCGGCCATCGGGTTTCTGGCCGCGGCTCCGTCGCTTTATTTCCTGCCGAACGCGGCCGAGGCGGCCCGGCCCTTCGCCTTGATGGCCGCGCAAACACCGCCTTTCGAGGAGGGACTGTACGCCCATTCGCGTGGTGACTTCGCCGTGGCGCGGACATGGTTTCTCCAGGCGGCCGCTTCCGGTGTTCCGGAAGCCCAATTCTATCTCGGCTGGATGTACGCCAAAGGCGAGGGCGGCGCCGCCGACCCGGTCGAGGCACTCCGCTGGTATCGCGCCGCCGCCGATCAAGGTTACGCCGCGGCCCAATCCGATCTCGGCACCCTGCACGCCGCCGGCCTCGGCGTCAGGCAGGACTATCGGGAGGCGGTGCGGTGGTACCGCATGGCGGCCGATCAGGGTGAAGCCGTCGCCCAGTTCAATCTCGCGATCGCTTATGACAAGGGTGAGGGCGTGCGCCAAGACCAAGCGGAAGCCGCGCGTTGGTATCGCCGGGCCGCCGATCAGGGCCATGCCGAGGCACAGAACAATCTCGGTAGCCTCTATCGTCTGGGCGAGGGTGTCGAGCGGAGCGACGCGGAGGCGGCCGCGTGGTTTGCCAGGGCCGCGGCGCAGGGCGTGGCTTTGGCCCAATACAGCCTTGGCTGGATGCACAGCCGTGGCGAAGGCGTCGCCCAGGATTACGGGACGGCGATGCGTTGGTTCGCCTTGGCCGCCGAACAGGGTCACGCCCAGGCCCAGTATTTTCTCGGAATCGCCTACCTGGCCGGCGTGGGCGTGGAGCGCGATAGCTTCCGCGCCTATTTATGGTTGTCGCTCGCCGAGGCGGGCGGCGACCCCGATGCCACCGCGTTGCGTGAGGAGTTGGAAGAACACATGCGGCCGGCGCAAATCCAGGCTGTCGACCTCACCGTGCGAAAATGGCGGGGAAAATGACTCGCCGGCCCTCGCCGCCCGGCGATCCAGCCCCCGGGAAAGGATCCGTCGATTTCGCGTGCCCTCGAGCCCAACGCCCGCGTATGAATACCGCAAGCAATGAAATGGCGCGGCGATGGAATCCGAAGCAATCAACCCGACATTCCTGCAGTGGCTGGTCCTGGTCATGCTGATTCTCGCGCCGGTCGGGGTCGCGACCCTTGTGGTTCGCCACAGCACCGGCCCCGCCGCCATGGATAGACGGGACTTCGCCATCCGCGTACTCGGCCTCCTTCTCGCCGCGATCCTTGCTCAAATCCTTCTGCCCGGATACATCGGTCTCGCCCTCTCCGCGCTGCTCACGATTGGCGGCGTGGTCATGAACCCCTATTGGGCGCTGGGCCGCCTGCGCGACATGGGCACCCAACAGAAATACCGCGCCGTCCTGGTCGCGTTGCCGATATTCGGGCTGTTTTTTCTGATCTATCTGATGCTGGCGCCCCCAGCACCGGGCCGGGCCGATTAGGAGCCCCTGGGCCTTGATGAAAAGGCGGCCGGGTTTCCCCGGCCGCTTTCCCGCGGCACCGCGTATGCCGCGATCGGCACGTTAGAGTGGGACGCGCGGGAGGTGTTTGATGCCCTCCGTCGGCAGGGCCGGCTTGAACTTCTGGTGGCAGGATTCGCAGGCGTCGAGAATCACCTCGCCGGCCTTGGCCAGGGCCTGCTGATCCTTTTTCTGGGCGGCGAGCAAAGCCAGATGCGCCGAACTCTGCATGTTCACGACCCAGGCGCGCCAAAGCGGGTCGGCAACCCAGATGCCATCCCCAGCCCCGGTGCCCTTGATCGAGATCAGCGTGGAGGCAGCGATCAGATTGACGGCGTGTTGTTCGGCGCGCAGCCAATCCATCTCGGTCATGCCCTGCTTGTCCGAATATTCCCAGATTTCGTGTGCGACCGGATCGACCAGATACACCATCACGGCGTTGAGGCTGGTATGCAAGGGAACCATTCCGGTCGGAACCGCCTGCTGCGCCACGCCCGATCCAGCCGCGAAACCCAATACACACGCGGCAACCCCTGCCGCGCCGAGGGTTGCGAATGTCTTTCTCATTTCGTCGTCTCCCATTCATGGATTGATGCCCGGGACGCGGAAGAAGAACAAAACTTGCCCCCCTGGATGTTGATCCAAATCAAGCGCCGCCCCTAGCGCACGCAAAGAAAAAGCGGCCGGGGCTGCCCCCGGCCGCTTTCCACCTATCGATGTTCGAGGGTGAGCTAGGACCAGCTCAAATCCGCGTTGCGGAAGGGCAACTGGCGGATGCGTTTGCCGGTCGCCCGCGCGATGGCGTTGGCCATCGCCGGCGCCACCGGAATGATCGGCGGCTCGCCGATTTCGCTGAAGCGCTCGCCGCCGGTCAAGCCACCGAAATGGACGTTGATCTTGGGTGTGTCGGCGACGCGGATCATCGGGTAGTCGTCGAAATTGCCTTCGACGACGCGGCCGTTGCGAACAGTCAGCTCCTCGTTCATGGCCATGTTGATGCCCATGACCTGGGCACCTTCGATCTGGTTCATGACAACATCCCTGTTCAGCACGTTTCCGGTGTCGAAACCGACATCGGTCTGCAGGACCTTGACCGCGCCATCCTGGCTGACCTGCACGGTCATGACGTTGGCAACCATGGTCTCGCCGAAATAGCCCACGGCGAAGCCTTGGGCCGTGCCCTTGGGCAGGGTCTTGCCCCAGCCGGATTGCTTCGCTGCTTCGTTGAGCGAGGCCAGCCACGCCGGATTCTTCTCGTTCTTCAGCAGCGCCCGGCGGTATTCGATCGGGTCCTTGCCCGCCGCCATTGCGCATTCGTCGATGAAGCTTTCGAGGAAGAAGGTCGTGCCGAGGGTCGAGGGTCCGCGCCACGGCCCGCCCAACAGGTTGGACAGGACCGGCTTGGCCTCGACCTGGAAGTTCGGGATCATGCCGGCATAGGGCGCATTGCCGATGCCATTGGTGGGCAGGCCGCCGGTCGGCCCCAGGCTCTGCATCGTGGCGAAGTTCGCCGGATAGGCGTGGCCGGCGAGCCGGACCAGCATCGCCGTCGGCATGCCGTCGGCGCCGAGCACCGCGGTCAAGCGCCCGGACTGGAGCGGACGGTAGCGGCCCTGTCGGATCGATTCCTCGCGGCTCCAGATCACATGGATCGGGCGGCCCGGCATCTTTTTCGCCACGGCCACGACCATGCGCGTGTCGTCCTGCGAGGTGCGCCGGCCGAATCCGCCGCCGACGAAGGTGCCGTAGACGAAGACCTTGGCCGGATCAATCCCGGTCTCATGCGCCGCGACCATATGGGCGCGGTCGGGCAGCTGGGTCGGCATCCAGACCTCGACCTTGTCGGACGTGACCATCGCCGTGCCGTTGAGCGGCTCCATGGTGACGTGGTCGGCGTAGGGCATCAAATAGGTGCCCTCGACCTTCTTTGCTCCGGGCGCGGCTAGCGCCGTGGCGACGTCACCCTCCTTACGCACGACCGCGCCCGGCTCGTTGAGTCCGTCGAGTACGGCCTTGTAGATGGTTTCGGTCGTGGTCCATTTCGCGCCGGGACCGTCGTCCCACTCCATCGGCATGGAATCGAGCGCCGACTTGGCCTGCCAGTAATGATCGGCGATCACGGCGATGCCGCTTTGCGCCGCGCTGGCCGGAGCCGGATTGACGGCAGGCGCCTTCAGATCGGCGCGCGGTTCGCTGGGATCGACGACGACGACGCCGCGCACGCCTTCCCTGCCCTTCACCGCATCGAAATTATAGCTTTTCAGCTTGCCGCCATGGGCCGGCGAAATCCGCAGCGCCGCATAGAGTTTGTTGGGCAGTTTCACGTCCATGCCGAACACGGCCTCGCCACGCGTCATCATCGGAATGTTGATGCGGAGGAAATTCTCCTTGCCCAGGCGCGTCCATTGCTTGGGGTCCTTCAGCGCCGGGTCCTTGTCGAGTTTCAGGGCGGCGGCCCTGGCCGACAACTCGCCATAACGCAGGCTCCGGCCGGACGCTCTGTGCGTGATCTTGCTGTCCTTGGCCTCGACATCGGCCACCGGAACATTCCATTGCTGCGCCGCCGCCAGTTTCAACAATTCGCGTGTGCCGGCGCCGATCTGCAACAGCATCTGCTGCCGCGATTTGGCGGTCGAACGCCCGCCGAAGAAAGCCAAGGTGCCGACGCCCTTGGAATATGGCCCGCCTTCAACGAAATCGCGCGTCGGGGAGGCATATTCGGCGCGTACCTTCGACCAATCGCATTCCAGCTCCTCGCACACCGTCGCCGGCACCTGGGTCAACACGCCATTGCCGATTTCGGGGGTGGGCACGCGAATGGTGATGGTGTCGTCGGGCGCGATCGACACCCAGGCGGAGAATTCGATGCTGCCGGCCGGCTCCGGCTGATCCCAGGGCTGCGCCTGGACAAAGGCGGCGCTCGCGGCGCGCGGCGCCAGGCCGACGGCCAACCCGCCGCCGACGACCGCGGTGGTTAGAACGAATTGCCGACGGTTCATGTTGATTTTATTGGTCATGTTCGCACCCTCCCCTAAAAGGTTCTTTGAGATGGAGCATGGTAACACTTTTCGAGGCGTTGCGCTTTAGGC
This sequence comes from Rhodospirillales bacterium, assembly GCA_947445225.1. Taxonomy (GTDB): domain Bacteria; phylum Pseudomonadota; class Alphaproteobacteria; order CACIAM-22H2; family CACIAM-22H2; genus SHVT01. The sequence goes on along the minus strand of CANFCX010000064.1, from coordinate 5,143 downwards.
AACGGCACCCGGCGGAAGGTCACTTTTCATCGTCGTCGAAAGGCAAACGCCGATAGAAACCGCTGATCTTGACGCGCACCACGACCGGGTTCGCCGAGCGGTTCTCGAAATACCATCCATGCTCGCCATCGAAGGGTGTGATCAGCGCGCCCTTGGCATAGGTGCCGTCGGCCTGGCGATAGGTCGCGAGCACGTTGTTGCCGTCCTCGTCCAAGGTATGACCGTGGAAGTCGGAATAGAAATCCTCGGGGTTGGCGATTTCGGGAACGGTCCACTCGTAAATCAGCGTCGCGTCCTGCTCCATCCACACTTTGTGTTCGAGCCGGTCGCCGCGCCTGCCGGCGGCGGCCAATTCGAGGTCAACCGTATCGCTGCGGAAGCTCCGCGCGTATTCCCGCGCGAAGCGGAAGCCGCCGTCCTCCTGCTCCGGGGGATGGGAGACCGGCGCCGACAGGCGATCCAACCCGGTCAACCGCCCGAAGCCCAGCGGATCGCGATTGAATTCCGCGGGGAGGACGACGGCGAACATGATCACGGTGCCCAGCACCGCCGCGGCCGCGGCGACCGCCAACACCCTGCCCGCCGAAAGCTGCTTCGCCATCAGCCTTGTTCTCCATAAAAGAAGCCCGCGATCTGGTATTCGGCCAAGACGAAACCGGCGGTCAAGACGGCCGCGTTCGCGGTCGGGCCCAGGGGCAAGAACACCGGCAGTCGGCGCGCCAGGGAGACCAAGCCAACCGTGGCGCCAAGCACCGCGAACTGGCCGAGTTCCACGCCGACGTTAAACGCCAGCAAATTGGGAATCAGTCCCTGTTCGTTGAGGCCAAGCTTGAACAGGCTGGTGGCCAGCCCGAAGCCGTGAAACATGCCGAAGATAAAGACGGCCAGGGCACGGTTCGGCTGCACGCCGAACACCGACTTAAAGCCGCCGAGATTGTCAAAGGCGATATACGCAACCGACAGGCCGATGATCGCATCGATGATATTGGCATTGGGCGTGATCTCGAATGCCACGCCCACCAATAAGGTGAGGCTATGGCCGATCGAGAACAAAGTGACATAGCCGATCATGTCGCGCAGGCGTTGCAGGACAAGGATGACGGCTAGGACAAAAAGCAGGTGGTCGTATCCGGTCACCATGTGTTTGGCGCCGAGATAGAGGAAGGGCACGATGTCCGCGCCTTTCGTATCCGACACGAACGCCGCGTCCCTGTCGCCGATGTCGTGACCGAGCGCGGGCGCCACGAGCGTCCACAGCGCAAGCCCGACAAAAACGGCGAAGCCGCATTTCGAGCGCAGGATCGATGATCGGATCACGACATCCAGAGGTAGCGGCTTCTTCCGCCCCGGTCAATCGCGAGGCCCGGCCGGCTGCGAAAATGAATACGGCGCCGTGAGGCGCCGCATTCACTTAATTACGAAAACCGCGCGCCCTATTTCCGCGGCGCCAAATCGGATTTGGTGAACGGAATCGCGCGCACCCGCGGACCGCCCGCGGCGTAGATGGCGTTGCCGACGCTGGGCGGCATCAGCGGCATCGGCAATTCGCCGATGCCCGACCAGCCTTTGCCCGAGGCCGCGGTGTAGGTTTCGATCTTGGGCGCATCGCCGAGGCGAAGGGTCGGATAATCGTCGAAATTGCTCTCGACCGTGCGGCCGTTGCGGACGTTGATTTCCTGGTACATGGCCGCCGCCAACCCATAATAGGCGCCGCCTTCCAGTTGGGTGGCGAGGCCTTCCGGATTGACCACGTTGCCGGGGTCCACGGTCATCACCAGCCGATCGACCTTGAGCCCGCCCGCCTCGAGCGTGACCTCCGCCACCGTCGCCACCACGATGTCGGCGCGCCCCGCCGTCGCGGTGCGCCCGGCGACGGCGATGCCGCGGCCGCGTCCCGGACCCATCGGTTTGCCCCAATCGGATTTCTCCGCGGCGAGGTCAAGAATCTTGCGCCAATTCCGCGCGCGTTCGACCGCCTCGTCACGCTTAGGCAGATCGGCCGGCAGCTTGTCGGGATCAAGCAACGCCCGCTGATATTGCAGTGGATCCTTGCCCGCGGCGTAGGCGAGTTCGTCGATGAAACATTGGTGGAAGAAGCCGCCGGCGTAATCGCCGACGCTGCGCCACGAACCCAGGGGAATCGGTGTCGGGATCGCGATCGTCTCGAGCTGGATGTTGGGCACGCCCACCAGATGCGGCAACACGTCGGTACCGCCCATGCTGCCGGCATACAAGCCGCCGACCTTGGCGGCCGGATCGCGGGTCATGCCGGCGGTGTTGCCGGCGATGCGCTGCTGCCAGGCGAGGATGTTGCCGGCGGCGTCGAGCCCGGCCTTCATCTTGGTGATGGCCGTATAATGGTAACGGCCGTGCCGCATGTCTTCCTCGCGGCTCCAGATCAGCTTGACCGGCGTCCCCTTCATCGCGGCCGCGATCTGGGTCGCCTGATTGACGTAGTCGTGGTCCAGACGGCGCCCGAATCCGCCGCCCGATTTCATGACGTTGAGTTCACCCTTGGTGACCGGGATGCCGCTGGCAAGCGCGGCCGTGACGATCGCCCAATCCGGTTCCTGCGTGCCAACCCACAGCTCGAAACGATCCTCGGTCACCAGCGCGGTGCACACCATCGGTTCCATCGTCGCGTGGTGCTGCATGGGCGAGTAATATTCGGCTTCCACGATTTTCGCGGCATTTTTGAAGGCGGCGGCGGCGTCGCCCTGCTTGCGCGGGACCACCGCCTGATCGGCGTCGAGGAGCTTCCTCAGCTCCTTGTCGTAATCGGCGCTGGAATATTTCGCGTTGGGGCCTTCGTCCCATTCCTTGGGCATGGCATCCAGCGCGGTTTTCGCCTGCCACCAGGTGTCGGCGATTACGGCCACGCCGGAGTCGGTCGTCGCCGCCCACAACGCGCGCGTTGGCGCGATCGCGGCGGGGATTTGCAACGCCGCCGGGAATTCCTTGGGCGCCAGGGCCTTGACCTCGACCACCTTGCGTACGCCCGGCCGCGCCATCGCGACGTTGGCGTCAAAGGATTTGATCCTGCCGCCGAAGGTCGGGCTGGTCATGATCGCGGCGTATTTCATGCCGGGAAGTTTGAGGTCGATGCCGAATATCTCCGCGCCGTTGACTTTGCCGGCGGTATCCACGCGTTTCATCGGCTTGCCGATATAAACCCAGTCCTTCGGCTCCTTCAGCTTCAGGGTCAGCGCATCCGGCGAGGGCAGTTTCGCGGCGTCGGCGGCGACGGCGCCATAAGTAAGGCTACGATTGCTCGCTTTGTGGGTGACGATGCTGTTGGCGGTCGTCAGTTCCGCCTCCGGCACGTTGAGTCTGGCCGCGGCGGCCCTGACGATCCGGGCCCGGGCGTGGGCACCGGCCTGGCGCAGCTTGAGATTGTCTTCGGGCGTGGATGCACTGCCCGCGATGCGGCGCGAACCGTAGACCAGATTGAGCCGGATATGTTCGGCCTGCGAAGCGAACTCCGTCTTGATCTTGTTCCAATCGGCATCCATTTCGTCGGCGACGAATTGCGCGGTCGCCGTCATCGAGCCCTGGCCGACATCCGGGCGGCCGATGCGGATGGTCGTGATGTTGTCGGCGCCGACCTGAACCCAGGCGTTCATTTCGGGGTCGCCGGGCGCCGCCCAAGCGGAAAGGCCGGCGCCGGGCAGGCGAAACCCGATCGCCATGCCGGCGCCGACGGCGGCGGCGGTGAAAGCGAATTCGCGGCGGTTCAAATTGTTGGGACGATCAATCATGGTGCGTGCCCTCCTCAGGTCCGCTTGACGATGTTTTCGTTCTTGATCGGCAACGCGCGGACGCGGGGCCCGCCGGCGTTGTAGATGGCGTTGGTCAGCGCCGGCGTAACCGGCGCCACGGCCACCTCGCCGATGCCGCCGTAACCCTTTCCGTTCGGCACGAAGTGCATTTCGACCTTCGGCATCTCGTTGATGCGAAGAATCTGGTAGTCGTCGAAATTGCCCTGGACGACGCGCCCGTTATTGACCGTGATCTCCTGATACAAACCGGCGGTCAGGCCCCAAACCACGGAGCCTTCAAGCTGCGCCATCGCGCCGTTCGGATTGACCACGACGCCGGGATCGGCGACGACCACGGCCCGATCCACCGTGAACCATCCCGCGCCGTCGAGCGTGACCTCGATGGCGACGGCGGCCACTGACTCAGTCTCCTCTTCGATGGCCATGCCGCGGCCGCGATTGGGGCCGAGGGGCTTGCCCCAATCCGAACGCTTCGCCAGCTCGTCGAGCACGTCGCGCATGCGCTGGGTGCGCTCTTTCGTGGTGCGGAACTGGGTGCCGGGCGGCAGGCCACGGCCGGTCTCGAAGCTGGGCTCCTCGACCTTCGCCATCACCTTGTCGGGGTCGAGCAAGGCGCGGTGAAGTTGGTAATGGTCCTTGCCGGTCGCCACCGCCAGTTCATCGACGAAACTCTGCGTGGCGAAGGCGTTGACCGCATAAGCGACGCCGCGCAGCGCGCCCAGCGGCACATGCAACGGTTTGCCCGAGATTTCGAGGCGCATGTTGGGAATGTTGTACAGCAGCGCCGAGCCCCCGCGCGTCAGGCCCTCGCTGTCATTCTGCGCCACCGTGCGGTGATCCCAGGCGACGATGTTGCCTTGCGCGTCAAGTCCGGCGCGCATCCGCGAAAGGTTGGAGGCGCGATAGAAGCTGTGGCGCGTGGTCTCCTCGCGCGTCCACACCAGCTTGACCGGCGTGCCTTTCATTTCCTTGGCGATCTGCACGGCCTGGCTGACGAAATCCGCGGCACCCCTGCGGCCGAAGCCGCCGCCGAGCAGCATGACGTTCATCTTGCCCTTCGTCACCGCGACGCCGGTGAGCTTCGATGCCACGTCCATCGCGGTCTCCGGGCTCTGGGTCGGAACCCACAACTCGAAGCGGTCATCGGTGACCAGCGCGGTGCAGTTGTGCGGCTCCATGGTGGCGTGTTCGAGATAGGGGCTGAAATATTCGGCCTCGATGACCCTGGCCGCCGATTTGATCGCCGCGTCGACGTCGCCGTCGTTGCGGACGGTCCGCGTCGCCTTCTCGTTGAGCCCCGCCTTCAGCTCGGTCATATGGGTGTTGCTGCTGGCCGTCGCCCAGCTTCCGCCATCCCATTCCTT
>CANFCX010000063.1 GCA_947445225.1 Rhodospirillales bacterium | reverse complement strand
GGTCCGCTTAGATTGCGGTAATCGTCACGGGTTCTCATGTCCCCGACCTCCGACTCCTAACCTGCTCAGGTCTCTTGGAACATCCAGTAGCGGATAATGGACACCGCTTCTTCCGGATGTTTGTCGACGATTTCACCGATCTTCTTCAACGAGCTGGCCTTCACGCGGCCTTCGACGCGGTTGATGTCGATCATCTGTTCGATCTCGTCCTGTACTTCGGCGATGGCGCCGGGTGGCTGCGCGGGCGCGGCGAGCGCAGCGGCCACGCCCATGCCGCCTTCATCGGCGAGCAGGGTGACTTCGGGTTCTTCGGTGGTCATGTCCGCAGGCGCGAACACCTGGCGCAGCACGGGCCGGACAACCAATAGGACGATCAGCATCGCCGTCAAGCCGAGGATGGCGATTTCAGAGACGCGGAACAGGTCGTCCTTGGTCATCCCGAAGATGATCGACAAATCCTCTAGCGACGCTTGTTCGACGGCCGCAAAGGGCAGGGCATCCACCGTGACCTCGTCGCCGCGAGCCTGATTATAACCGATAGCGGAGCGAACAAGGTTGCCTAAACGCGTCATGTCCTCGGCGCTGCGCGGAGTCGTGCCGTCGATCATGACCGCCACGGTCTGACGGCGGACGACGCCGGCCTCGCGCACCAGCGTACGCACGGTCTTGGAAACCTCGTAATTGACCGTTTCTTCGGTGCGCTGCGTCGAGTTGTTGCTTTGCGTGCCGTTGCCGGCCTGCGCGGCCGCGTCGGGCAGGTTGTTGGCCACGCTCACGGTCTGCTGGCGTTCCTGGTCGGTGCTTTGCGACCGTTCATTCGTCGTCTGGGTGGAGCGAATCACCTGGCCGTCGGGATTGAATTCTTCGGTATTGGTGGTCAGCCGGTCGAAATCCATGTCGGCCGCGACTTCGACCCGGACCTTGCCGGCGCCAACCGTGCGCTCCAGCAAATCCTCGACGGTGCGGGCGATTCGGCGTTCTTAAGAACGGCGCATCTCATCGACGGCGTTGGCCGCGTATTGCGTGTCGTTTTCGCCGGCGCCGCGGGCGAGCAAGGTGCCCTTGTCGTCGATCACGGAAACCTTCGCCGGCCTCATGTTCGGCACGGCCGACGATACGAGATATTGGATGGCGGAGACTTCACCCGCGGTCAGGGCGGTGGCGCCGCGCAGCTTGAGCACGACCGAGCCGCTGGGATCCTGCCGTTCGCGGCTGAACAGCTCGCGGCGGGGCAGCACCAGATGCACGCGGGCGGTTTGCACCGGGGCGAGCGAGCCGATGGTGCGGGAAAGTTCACCCTCGAGCGCACGCAGCTGGTTGATGTTTTGCACGAAATTGGTGGCGCCGAAAGCGTCCGGGCGGTCGAAGATCTCATAACCGACCGCCTGACCCTGCAGCCCGCCTTCCTGGGCGATCGTCAAGCGCAGCCGAAAGACCTGATCGCTGGGCACGTAAATCTGGGTGCCGCCGGCGCGCAGCTCATAAGGAATGGCGCGGCTTTCGATCTGGGTGACGATCTTCCCGGCGGTCAGTTGATCAAGGTCCGCGAACAACAGACCCATCTGCACGGCGGTCAGCCGATTGGCCGCGTAATAGAAAAAACCGAGGATGCCCAGCGCCACCACGACAAGCATGGCCAAACGCCGAGGCCCAAGATTCCGAAGGTTCTGAAAAAGGTCGTTCACCGCGTTGTCCCCTTGCTTCGAGCCCTCCGCGGTTGGGCCTTCCCCAGGCCCGAATCCCGCGTTCACTGCGGCAAATTAACCAGTGGGGGTGAACGAATGGTTAATAGCGCGGCAATTTCTGCCGGTCGAGGGGAAATTTCTGCCGGGTATGGTGGGGAGGCGCCGGGGTTGGCCGAATTGCCGGCTAAACGGGGCCGGCGGGGCTAAAGCGGGATTTTCCGGGTCATCGTTGAGGGAGCACGCGGCAGGCGCGGGGGCGCGGGCGAACGGCCCGATTCAGGACGGCGATTCGTCGTCGAGCCCGATTCGGTAGTCCTTGAGCCGCGTGGTGCGCAGGCCCTTCAGACCGTCCTGTTCGATCAGGCGTTGCCAGGACAGGAACTCCTCCACCGACAACGAATAACGGGCGCAGGCCTCCTCCAGGCTGATCAATCCGCCGCGGACGCCGGCCACGACTTCGGCCTTTCGGCGGGCGACCCATCGTTTGACGCCCGGCGGCGGCAGATCGCGGGGCGTGCCGAGGCGAGCCTCCGGCAATCTTGGCGCGTGGGCGGCGACATGGGTGTAGAGGTCTTCGGATGGCATGGGCTGGGTTCCGTCGGCGCCGTGCCGGAGCTGGGAATTCGTGGGGGTGTTGGTCACGAGCGGAAGGATGCCTGCATCGCCTTAAGATTCGTTTAAACGGAGGCCAAGGGGAGCGGTCTTTGTGCGTGTCGGGTAAGAGAGGACGCCTTTCTGGCGCCACTCCCACTTCCGCTGCTGCCGCCGACCAGCCCCTTGAAGGCCGACGATCAGTGGCGGAAAGGCTTATTACCGTTTGATGCGGATCAACTCGTCGAGCATTTCGTCGGCGGTGGTGATGATCTTGGTATTGGCCGAATAAGCGCGCTGGGTGACGATCAAGTTGGTGAACTCGGTGCCCAGATCGCTGGTCGAGGATTCGAGCGAGGAGGGCGTGATCACGCCGGCGCCGCCGACATTGGAGTTGTTGAGCAGGAGTTCACCCGAGTCGGAGCTTTGGATGAAGACGTTGCCCGTGCGCGCGTCCAGGCCGTTGGGGTTGATGAAGGTGGCCACCGGCAATCGGTACAACACGCGGGTTTCGCCGTTGTCGAACAAGGCGCGGACAAATCCGTCGTTGTCGACCTCACCGACGGTGAAATTGCCGAATTCGACGCCGTCCTGGTTGATGAAGCCCACGCTGTAGGTGTCGGAGAACTGGGTGACGCCGGTCGCCGTGTTCGCCGCGCCCAGATCGATCGTGATTATGCTGTTCGAGGCGCCGGAGGTCCAGGCCGAGATCGACAACGTCAATTCGCCGGTCGCCGGGGTGGCCAGGGTGCCGTCGCCGTTGAAGGTGACGCCGGCCACCGCGGGCGCGGCGGTGCCGCCTGTTGCGGTGGAGCCGACCGTCCAGGTATTGGCGGCGGTCTTATTCCAGGCGAGCGTCAAATCGTGGCGGATGCCGAGGGAGTCGACCACCGATACCACGGTCGTCGCCTCGTTGCCGGCGGCGCCGGCGATCGCCGTGGCGGGGAGGTTGAGGCCCAGTTCGATATTGCGCGTCGAGGCGACGGTGCCGCCGATGTTGCGGACGTTGACCGCTTCCAAAGAGTTCAAATCGGTCGGGTCGGGCGGGGCGGCGTCGGCCAGGCCGTCATTGTCGAGGTCGAAGCTGCCGTCGACGGTGGTGCGCCAGCCATACAAATAATAACCCGACGCATTGGTCAGGAAGCCGTCCTGATCGACGGTGAACGAGCCGGCGCGGGTGAACAGGAATTCGTTGCCCGACGGTGTGCTCGCATCGTTGACCACGAAGAAACCGTTTCCGGAGATGGCGATGTCGGTCGGACGCTCGGACGATTGCAGCAGGCCCTGGCGTTCGATGTTCTGGAAGGGCCGCGATATCACGCCGCCGGGTGAATATCGTGTCGAAGACGCGGCTTGGGTGACCAGCGTCGAGAAGCGAACGTCGCTGCCCTTATAGCCGATCGTATTCACGTTCGAGATGTTGTCCGAGATTGTGGCCAGGGCCTGAGTCTGGGCATTGAGGCCCGACACCCCTGAAAACAGCGCGCCGAACAAACTCATCTTAAAACTCCTTTATGCGTTGACGCAGCAAGCGGATGGATTGGATGGTTAAGTCAGTCGCGGTCAATTGTCGGGGTCGATCGACTTGACCGATTTGATGTCGGCGAGAGGCACCGCGGTTCCGTTGACCGTCAGGATGATCCCGGACTTGTCTTTGGTGGCGGCGACGCCGGTCACGCGGCCGACATAACTGGTTGTGGCGCCCACGGGGCCGCCGGCGGCGTCCTTGCCGGTGACGGAGATCTTGTACAAGCCGTCGGGCATGATATCGCCGGCGTCGTTGAGTCCGTTCCAGGTGAATTGGTGCATTCCCTGGCCGGGTTCGCCGGCGGTCTTGCGCACGACGGCACCGGAGGAATCCTGGATCACGATTTCGCAGGTCGCGGCGTTTTTGGTGAAGGCGTAGGTGTACGTCGCCTTGCCGTTTTCGAGCGCGGCCATGTTGCCGGCGACTTCCACATCCGTGCCCAGAAATCCGACCGCGCCGGACATCATGCCGGCTTGTTGAACATCGATCAGGTCTTCCAGGTTGGAATTAGTCTTGATCGATTGTTCGACCCCGGTGAACTGGACGAGTTGCTGGGTGAATTCATTGGTGTCCAGCGGCGCCAGCGGATCCTGGTTCTTCAACTGCGTCGTCAGCAGCGAAAGAAACGTATCGAAATTGCCGGCCAGCGATTGCATCGCGTTTTTCGGCGCGGTGGTGGAGGCGGTGGCGGATTGGGTGGCGGATACGGTCATCGGTGATCCTCTGCTAGGCGCTGGATGCTTCGGCTAGACGCTGATGTCGACGCGGCCGGCGGCGAGCGTCCGTGGTGGAACGGGGGTCGGCGGCAGCGGGGTTTCGGTCTCCTCGCCGCCCGGGCCGAAGAAGGCGCCCGATTCGGCCTGGCCGAAGGTCGAGGCCGATTGGCGGCCGCCATCGCGCAGGTTGAAGCTCAGGCTATTGGAATCGAGGCGCAGCCCGGCGTCCTGAAACGCCCGTTCGAGTTGCCGCGAGTCGCGTTGCAGCAATTCGAGGGTATCGCGGCGATCGGCCGTGATATGGGCGGCGACGCGGCCGTCCTGGCTGAACTCCATGTTGACCTGGATCCGACCGAGCGTGGCCGGAACCAACTTGATACTGATCCGGTCGATGCCGTCGACGGACGCGTTTTTGATCTGAAGGGCGATCTGTTCGGCCGGCGGCGAGGACAGGGCGGCGCGGAAGCTCTGCGCCGGTTGAGCGGACGTGGCGGCAGGGGCAGGTCGGCTGCCGGCATCGGTAACGGGACCGGCGAATGAGGCCGCCATGGTATCGGTGGCGATAGACCCGGCCGACTCAACGCCGGCGACGGCGTCGAGACCGACCGTTTCGGCCGTGGCCTCGCCAGCGGAAGGGATCCAGGCGGTGGCGTCGATCTTGGGTTTCGACGCATCGAGGGGCGCGGCGAGGGGGTTGGCTGCCAAGTTCGCCGCAGGCGCGGCGCCGGGGGCGGAATTCAGGTTGGGGCCGGCGGCGCCCGCCACTTTCGGCGTGCGGCCCACGGCGATGGGACCGAGTTCGTTTTCCAGGTCGATGCCGTCGTCGCCGACTTCACCCAACCCCAACGCGGAGTCGAGTGCGGCGGTCAGCGCGGGCGGCGGCGCTTTAGCCGTCCGCGTGGGTTTTTCCTGGACGAGGGGTTGCGCGGGTGGAGCCAGAGGTGTCTCGCCGTCCGCTGCCGCCATCGCGGTGCCGAAATCAAGCGGCGCCGCCGATTTTGGCGCGGCGGCATCGGTCTCGACCGCCGGTGCCGGGGCGGCGCTCGTCGCGGCCGTCGGCGTCGGTGTGGCCTGCATTTGCGGCATTGGCGCGGTCGCCGCCGCCACCTGGAATTCGCCTGGCGCGGGGGCAGCCGGAGCCGGCGTCATCGCCATGTCCGACGGGGCCGCGATCAACGCGGCATCGGTCGCGGGAATTTCGCCGACCGGGATCGTCGTTGCGACGGGCGCCGTCGGCGGCGTCGCCGGAACGCCCTGCGGCAGGGGCTGGACAATTGTCGTGTCGCCGTTCATCGCGGCCAGATCGCCTTCGCCGCCGGCGTCGTCTTCAAGGCCCTCCTGGGCATAGGGGGACGCATCGACGGGCGCGCCGGATTTTGCCGATTTCGGTTTGGCTTCGCCGACGGCAACGGCGTCGGCCTCGTCAGCCGGGGCCATAGGATCGGGTACGCCGCCGGCGTCCTTGACCGGAGTGACCGGGGCGTCATTGCCCTGGGCCCCGGCATCGATCGCGGTCGAGACCGCGTTTAACAGCGCGGCAAAGCCGCCTCCTGCCGCTGGCTGGGCCGGCCGAGCCGTTGGCTGTACGGCTGAATCTATCGAGCCAACATCCATGGTTCAGGCTCCGCGGACGATCAGGCCTTCGCCATCGGTGGCGTCGGCGGTGGGCCAAGTCGGTACCAGGCGGGGAAAATCACCCGGCGCGCCGCGCGGGAGCAGCGTGGAGAGGCGACCGATGCGATTGTCGAAATCGCGCCAGAGGCGGCGCAGGGAATCGAGCAATCGAATGGCCTGGACGCCCGGACGTGCGTCGTTTTCGCGGCTGATCCGCGGCAGCTTGCTCAAAATGAAGCTGTAAAGCTGGGACATGTAGTTCGCCGCCTGTCCACCGCCGGCCAGATCGACCGACAGATAAAGATGGCCGACGATGTCGGTCGCCTCGGCGATGGCGTGGTCGCGCTCATCCACGTCGTGGCGGGCGATCGCCGCGACCGCCCGTTGCAGGGCGACAATGGCCCGGTCATAAAGGGTAACGACCAGGGCACGCGGTAGGGGGCGCCGTGCGGTTTCCGGCGAGGCCGGCAGCGAGCGAAGGGCGGTCATGGCGTCTCCGATGCATCAAGCGTTGCGAAATCGCTGTCCCTTCGGGTGCGGTCCTTGGACTTCGTGTCGGGGACGCCACGAGGGCGACCCGAGCCGGGACCGGGGCCGGCATCCTTCGAGAGTCTCGTTGGATGTCTGCCCACGCCAAAAAGAGCAAACTCCGGGCCAGGTCCAAGATCTTAGTAACTTATTGAATTATATGAGTGTTATTTGGGGGCGCCGGAGTCACGCGGTCCCCGGCGGTCGGCCGCGCGGAATTTTCTGCTGGCATGCCGGGCACAAATTGCCTGGCTGCGGCTCCGCACTATATGATGCCGACCAACCGAGAAAGGGGTTGTCAACGCGGCGAGGAGCCTTCTATAAGGCCCGGTGTTTTTTCGCTGGGCTTGAAGCTTCTCGCGCCGCGACGGCCGCAAATTCGGCTATTCTCACCGCGCCATCTTCCGATCCTTAACGATCCGCCAAAAGCAACGAAAGCACGTCATGGGAGAATCATCCGAAAGCGGGAAGCAAGGGTTTTTCGATCGGCCCTTCGTTTTCCTGATCGCCGTTTCCTTGGCCGCTGGCCTGGCTTGCTACCTCGTCATGGGCGAGGTCGTCTTCGGCCAGGTCCTCTACAGCGAAGGCCGCCTGCTGATCGACGTGATTCCGCGCATCGCCGCCGCGACCTTGCTCGCCGGTTTCCTGCAGGCGATGGTCTCGCGCGACATGGTGACGAAATGGATAGGAACCGAATCCGGATGGCGGGGGCTGTTTATCGGCACCGTCGCCGGTGTGGTCATGCCCGGCGGGCCGATCACGACCTTTCCGCTGGTCGTCGCCTTTTATGGCGCCGGCGCCGACATGGGGGCGCTGGTCGCCTTTCTCGTCTCCTGGTCGATTCTCGGCTTCAACCGCGTGATCGTCTGGGAGCTGCCTTTCCTGGGCCAGGATTTCGTCTTCGTTCGTCTGGCGGCCTCGCTTTTGCTGCCGATCGCGGCCGGTCTCATCGCCCGCCAACTCCCGCCGCTCGAACGGCCGTCGGATCCGGGGAAGGGCTAACCCGCCATGGAAGATTTCGACAGCGATATTCTCCTCCCGATCACCGGCCTGATCAGTTCCAGCGCGATATTGTGGATATTGGTGGCGTTGGCGGCGATCTTTGCCTGGAGCCGGCGCGACGGTGCCCATATCCGCGGGTTTCAGATCGCCTGTGGCCATACTTGGCGCATTCTGCCGCGGGTGCCGGTGGCGATCCTGGCGGCCGGGTTCATCGCCGCGATGTTGCCCGACGAAATCACCGGCATTTGGCTGGGCACGGAATCCGGCATAGTCGGAATTATCCTGGCCTCGGTGGTTGGTGCCTTCGTGCCGAGCGGACCGATCGTGGCCTTTCCCATCGTCATCGCCCTGGATCGGGCGGGCGCCGGCATGCCGCAGCTGATCGCCTTTCTCACGGCGTGGGAAGTCTATGCGCTGCACCGCATTCTGATCTGGGAATTGCCGCTGATGAGCCCCGGCTTCGTCTATCGCCGCCTGGCGGGCGCGGCGATCGTGCCGCCGCTGGCCGGGATTTTCTCGGCTCTCATCACCGGGGCGCCGTTGTACTAAACTGGGCCGTAGTCCCCGATAGGATTCGCGGCTGGAGGTATCGTCCATGAACTTCCTGAAGAAGCTGATCTGCCCGGCCTTCTTTGTCGCCGCGATGTTGACCGCGGCCTTCGTCGAGCCGCCGCCGAAGCTGATCGTGCTCAAATTCCTGTCCGGGCCCAAGGGCAGCGCCTGGGGATCCCTGGGGTTCGCGCTTGAATCGGCGTGGCTGCGGGGCCTGCGTAACGGCACGGTCAAGCCGCAGCCCGGCGATCCGATCAACAATGTCCACGCCATCGAGGCCGGCCGCGTCAACATCGCGCTGGGTACCAGCACGGTGACCGCCGACGCCGTGGAAGGCCGCGCGCCTTTCCTGAAGAAGTACGCCAATGTCTGTCAGGCTGCGGCCCTGTTTCCCAATGCGCTGCAGATCGTCGCCACGGCCGAATCGAAGATCGCATCGCTGACCGACCTCAAGGGGCGAGTGGTTGCGTTTCCGCCCAAGGGTGATGCCGCCGAGCCGGTCGCGCACATGGTCTTGAAGGCGGTCGGCATGAAGGTCGAGGATTTCAAGGCCACGTTCGCCGACGGCCTGGATTCGGTCAAACTGATGGAAGAGGGCAAGGTGGAGGCGCTGATCCTCGGCGGTCCCGTGCCCCTGCCCGCCCTGACCGCGATGGCCTACAAGCGGGACGTCACCCTGGTGTCGATACCCGAAGACACGGTCGCGGCGCTGGAGAGAGAAAACGCGGGTTTCTTCGGCGCGTCGCTGCGGCCGGAAACCTATCCCAACCAGCGCGATTATGCCGTAACCGGCGCTTATGCGGTGCAGCTTCTGATTCCGTGCAACACGTCGGAGCCGCGTGGTTTTGCCCTGACGCGGGTGGTGGCCAAGAACATCGATGCGCTCAGCATCACCGACCGGTCCTTCCAGGGCATGAGTATCGAGACCATGGCCGAGCCCTTCGGCGCGCCCATCCACGAGGGCTCGCGCCGATTGTTCGAGACCGGCCTCGCCGGGCCTGAGGTCGCCATCGAATAAACGCGGGCGGCGTCCTCGCGCCGCCCCGGCGCGATCACGTAAGCGCGCGTTTTGCCGCCGCGAGGAGTTCGTCGCCCCGGCACGGTTTCATCAACAATTCGCGGACTCCCAATTTCGCCACGTTGCCCTGGTTCACGCGTTCGCTGTAGCCCGAGCACAGGATGATCGGCGTGTCTGGCCGCAGCGCCAGCATCTCTCGCGCCAATACCGCGCCGGTCATCTCCGGCATCGACTGATCGGTCACCACCAGGTCCCAGGATTCCGGCGCGGCGCGGAAGTGCCGCAAGGCGCTGGCGGGATCGGTGAGCGCGAGAAAGAAGTACCCGGCGGCCTCGAATTGCTCCTTCGCCACGGCCACCAAATCCGGCTCGTCGTCGACGAACAACACACGCCCGGATTGGGGGGCGTCGGACCCGAGGGCGGTGGGGGGCCGATCCGACTCGGGGAGGCTGGCGATGGTTGGAAGGTAAACCTCGAACGTCGCGCCGAGCCCTGGAGCCGTGCGGACCAACAGCGCACCATTGATGCCGGTCACGATGCCGCTGACCGCGGCCAAGCCGAGCCCAGTGCCGCCGCCGACTTCCCGCGTGGTGAAGAACGGCTCGAATATGTGCTCCAACACGGCTTTTTCCATGCCGCATCCGGTATCGCGCACCGTGATCCGGCAATGCGTCCCGGGGTTCAAGACGCCATGGTGGGCGACCAAGGTGACGCCATCACCCGCAATCGTCGGTGGGCCCGCGATATTCAACGGGTTGCCTCGCAAAAGTCTTGCCCATCTCGGATCGCCGGTTTCGATAGTCACAGTTTCCAGCTCGATGTCGATCTCGCCGGAATTATTGCCGATGGCGTGATTGGCGTTGACGCAAAGGTTGACGAGGATCTGATGGATCCAGGTCTGGCTGGCGTTCACCGTGATGTTGGGTGTGATCCGGCGGCGCAGTTGGATGCTGGAGGGTAACGTGGACCGCAGCAGGGCGAATTCCTCGTCGATCGCTTGGTCGAGCCGAAGGGGCGACAACACGATCTGATCCCGTCGGGCATAAAGCAGGATTTGCTTCACGAGATCGGCGCCGCGCAGACCGCTGCGTACGATCGCCTCGGCCGAATTCCTCAATCGCGGATTCTCCGGCAGGGCCTTCGACAACAAATCGGCATGCCCGATGATGATCGATAGCAGATTGTTGAAATCGTGGGCGACACCGCCGGCCAGATTGCCGAGCGCCTGCATCTTCTGCGCGTGGAAGAATTGCTGGCGCAGGCTATCGCGCTCGGCTTCGGAACTCAGCAACTCCTGGATCGCGGTCTTCAGCGAGGTGATGTCGGTGCGGACGCCGACGCGACCGCCATCGGCCGTGGACCGCTCGACGATGCGCAGCCAGCGGCCATCGCTCAATTCCTGCTCGATCGCGCCGTCGAAGGTCCGGTGCTGGCGCACGCGCTCGGCGATCCAACTTTCCTCCCGTCCGACCACTTTGGGAAACAGGCCATGTTCGACGGCCGTTCGTATGATCTCTTCAAAACCGCGGCCCTTGGCGACGGTACCCGCCGGGCAGGGGTGGTAGATATCGACGAGCCGGCTGTTGAACATGATGAGGCGGTCGTCGCGGTCGTACACAGCGAAAGCATCGGGAAACGCCTCGATCGCCTCGGCCATGCGCGCATTCGAGCTGGCGAGTTCGGCCTGCGCGGCGTCCAGTTTGGATGCGACCGCGCGCAGGGTGCGCAACGGCAGTAGTTGGATGATGAGGAACGTCGCCAGGCCGAGACCGATGCCCAGGGCAGCAAAACTCGCGACGTCCAAAGACAACGGCAACAGACTGGCTTCCACCCGCACCGTGCCCTCGGTTCGGCCTTGGACAACGATGGTCCAGCTCGCGCTGGTTTTGGGGCCGGAGATCGGCTCGCCAATGCGCGCGACGGTCTCGCCACCGACATATTCGACGATCTGCCGGGGTGTCTCGGTCGCGGCGGCAAAGGGTGATAGCAGGTTGGCCATGCGCTCATCGGTGAACCTCCACGTATCGCCATGGATGAAGGCGTGTTGGGCGATGCGCTCCGCCGACAGCCGCGCGCTGGTTCGTAGGTGGGAGGCCAGATGGAAATAACCTTCCAGGCCGAGAGCGATGGGAGTGAAAAGCGTGACGGCGACGCTGATAACCATCGCGAAACGGCGGAGGGTCCGCACAAGCGGGAAATACGCGCCCTGGGTTTGGGTCATCCCCGGTCTAGTTCGCCGGCGTCGTGCCAAGAGAACGCAAAGTCGCCTGACCGGCCGGGGAATTGATGTACTGCCCGAACCTGCTGGCGTCGGCGGAGGGTGAGGCGGGGAGAACAACGCAGACATTCCAAGCGAAAGGGTAGGACTTGTTCGCGATGGTTTCGGCCGTGGGCAGGACGCCATCCACCGCCACCACCTGCAAATTGAGGCGTTGGGCCTTGATCTGCAGCAATGTCATGATCGCGAATGAACCGGGTATCCTCTCCGCCAGGTCTGCATTTTTCGCGTCCGTCTCGCCGATCGGCAAATCCGGACGCCCGAAGGAGGCGTTGAAGGCCGGCCCCAGACCCTGTATCGCAGCCGATAAATAAGGAATCTCCGAGCCGCCGCGGTTCCGCAAGATGACCTTAAGCGCGGTGCCGTCCGGCCATGTCGGGCGAAAGTCGGAATACAAGCGCGGCAGATCGGCTCGCGCGATACCCTCCGGCGCCCGCCGCGACGAGGCGAAGACCAGCGCAGTCGTCAGGCAGGCGCCTTCTTGCAGGCCCAACGCCCGCTCCGCGGGTGTCAGGTGTCTGGAAATGATCGCCGCGTCGATGGCCAGTGCGGTCAGCGCCCGCAGGCCGCCCGGCGTGCCCAGGCTCGGCAACACCTCGATCTGGATCCCGGGGTTAGCTGCGGTGAAGTCCTCGCCCAGCAGGCTCAGGGCTGCGAGGCCAGCACCGGTTCCGCCAACGCGGATTGTCCCGGCGAGCGCGCCGCTGCCAAGGGTCACGGTCGCGACTCCGGCCAGCGCGAACATCAGCCCGCGCCGCATTTTTGTCGAGGATCGTCGTTTCCGAACAAACATGGACAGTAGCACCCCAAGGCACTGTCTGCTCATTGGGCGCGCCTTCATATGATGCATTGGTATGAGGCGAGGCGGGATTACCTTGCTTATTCGGGCCGTCGCGCGACGCGGACGGCCCGAGCGTCATCCCTGGAGGAGAATCAGGTCGTCAGATCGCGGATGAAGCTGGGGAGTTGGAAGGCGCCTTGGTGGATGTCCGGATTGTAATAACGCGTGGACAGCCCGGCCGCCCGGTAGCGCTGGCGCAAGGTTTCGATCGGCGTACGCCGCGGGGCGTCGGTCAACGCCCCCCAGCCGAACGACATGAACCCGCCGTAATAACTGGGCACGGCGGCGACGTAACACGATACGTCGGCGAAGATGTTGCGGAACCGCTTCGTCGTCGTGCGGATTTCATCGGGCTGGAAAAAGGGCACGCCGTTCTGGGTGACGACGACGCCGCCGGGATTCAGGCAACGTTTGCATTGCGCGTAGAAATCCTCGGCGAACAACACGGTCGCGGGGCCGATCGGGTCGGTCGAATCGATGATGACGACATCGAACCGGTCCTTGGTTTCGGCGACGTATTTGGCGCCGTCGGCGATCACGATCTCGCCGCGTTTGTCCTCGAAGGCGTTGCCGCAGATCGACGGAATGTATTCGCGGCATAGGGTAATGACGCTTTCGTCGATTTCGACCATGGTCACGCGGTCGACCGGATGTTTTAGTGCCTCTTCGAGCATGCCGCCATCGCCGCCGCCGATGATCAACACGCGCTTGGCCGCGCCATGGGCCAGGATCGGCACATGGACGAGCATCTCGTGATAGATGAATTCGTCTTTTTCCGTGGTCTGGACGATACCGTCGAGCGCGAGCACCCGGCCGAAGGCCTGGGTCTCGAAAATCACCAGATCCTGGTGCTCCGTCCGCTTCCGGTAGAGCGTCTTGGAGACTTCATAGTGTTGGCTGACGTCGCGATACAGCTTCTCCGCGAACCAGATCACGCGACGACGCCACGCTTGTTCTCGGAGATGGTGACCGATCCTGGAGTCAGGCCTTCGCGTAGTGCCGGAATCGCGTCGTAAGGGTTGCAGGCGCCGCACATGAAGATGTCGATTGCGGCATAACCCCGCTCCGGCCAGGTGTGGATGCTGATATGGGATTCGGCCAGCACGGCCACGCCGGAGATTCCACCGTTCGGGCTGAAATGGTGGAGATGCAAATGGAGCAACGTCGCTCCGGAAGCGGTCACGCCGGCACGCATCGCCGATTCGACCGCGTCGAGATCGTTGAGCTTTTCCGCCTGCCAGAATTCGACCAGCAGGTGGCGACCGGCAAAACGCAGGCCGTCGGCTTCAACGAAGTAGTCCTTTGCAACAGGAACCGGCACTGGTGTGGGCCGGAGTTTTGCGGTTGTCGCCGTGCTCGCGGCGAACCGCGCTTCGGAGACCACCCCCAACCTGGCAAAAGAGGTCTTTTTCATTCCTCCCCCTCCGTCAAGTGAAAAGCGGACAACGAGCCGCGTGTTTTACGAGAATCGTCAGCGATTGCAATAAGAAAAAAGGCCACGCCGAAAGAATCTTCTCGATGCGTTGCGCGGGGGCGGCACTCGACGCGCCGCCGCGCGGTTTTCACGCGGCGCCGCCGTCGAAAAAATCGCCGTGTTGTGTTGAGGGAACGGACGAGAAAAATCGCCGCGGCGAATCGAACGGGTCACGTGCGATCGACGAGCCCCGCGGCGATGGCGTCGCCGCGTCACGGGGCTTCCGCGCCGGGCAAAAAAAATCGG
>CANFCX010000062.1 GCA_947445225.1 Rhodospirillales bacterium | reverse complement strand
CACCAACCCGTCCCAGTCGGCGGGTGGGGGGGATCTAAGGTACTCGCACGCGCGGGCGATCTGAATCTCGGCCACCCGGTCCTTCCCGCGCAACGCGATGACCCGGGTGAAGCAGTCGATGGCGCGTTGCCATTGGCGGGCGCGCAAGGCGGCGCGGCCTTCGTCGTACACTCGGATCCAGGCCAAGGTTTCGGCCGTGGTAACACCGCGCAGGCCGATCAACTCGAAGGTCTCGATGCCGTTGTCACGCCCATACACCGTCACACGGTCGAGGCCGCGCACGACGATGTCCGCGCCCAAGGCGGCCACGGTGTCCTCGCCGACGATGATTTCGGTATCGTAGAATTTGTTGAGCGCTTCGAGCCGGCTGGCGATGTTCACCGGATCGCCAATGACGGTGTAGTTGAGCCGGTCGCGGCTGCCGACATTGCCGACCAGGACGCGGCCGGTGTTGATCCCGATGCGGGCGCGCAGCGCCGGCAGGTCGTTGTCCTTGAGGCGGTTGGTTTCGCGCAGACGCGCCAGCCGGGTCTGGCAGGCTAGTGCCGCCTGGCACGCATTCAGGGCGTGACGATCATTGGGCGCCGGCGCCCCCCAAAAGGCCATGACCGCATCGCCGATGTATTTGTCGATGGTGCCCGAATTCCCCTGAATCTCGTCGGACATCTCGCTCAGATAGTCGCCCAGGAAAGTGATGACGCCGTCGCCAAGCCGTTCGGAGATACGCGTGAAATCGGCGAGGTCCATGAACAGAATGGTCAGGTCGCGCCGCTCGCCGCCGAGTTCGGCCTCGATGCCCTGGGCGAACAGGCTGCGTACCAATTCCGTCGGTATGTATTTTTTGAACGAGGCGAGGCTCGTGCTCATGCGCTGAATCGCCGCCGAAACCTGGCGCAGCTCGGAAAAGCGCGACGGAATGGCGACCACCCGGTCGAACCGGAAATCCTCAAGTTCGCCCAGCGTCTCGGTCACCCGGCGCAGAGGCGTCGCGATCGTGCCGCGGGCCACCAAAGTGACGACCACGACCGTCGCCAGGATGAACAGGGTAAGCCCGATCAGCAAATCGCGGAGGTTGCGGTTGATGGCGCCGAAGATGTCGTCTTCGGGAATGACCACGGTCGCGATCAAGCCCATCTGCGACAGGGGCGCCAGGGTCACGAAATAGAGGGCGCCATCGGCCGGGTCGCGATAGGTCAGCTGCCGCGATTTCTCCAGGCCGGCGATGTCGACGCGGTTTTCCTTCAGCGCCTCCCGCATGACCCGCACGGTGGGCAGCGGGGAGTCGGCCACCCGGCCAATCTTGGCGCCTTCATCGGCCGGCGACGGGCCTTCACCCATGCTCTTCTGAACAGCTACCAACTCATTGTATATATTAGTTAAAAATACAGCCCCGTTATGGCTGATCTCGATGCCCTCGAGGAAACGCGACAGCTGGCGGAGTGTAATCGTAACCCCGACCACGCCGAGCAGCTCGCCGTCGCGTTGAATCGCCTTGGTGGTGGTGACGCCGAGAACACCCAGGACCGGCAGCCTGTAGATATTGCTCCACACCGGCATGTCCGGATCGAACGCGCTGAAATACCAAAACTCTTCGGTGGCGCGATAATCGGTGGGGGCGTCGGTTTGGCTCTCGCGGACGAAATTGCCGTCGCCGAAATCGCGCAGCACGCTGACACGGCGGTTGGCCTTGGGCGCGCCGGGCAGCGTTTCCTCGGCCACGACCGAGTTCTGGGTGTCGCGCCGGACCAGCAGCGAATAATTGTCCGGCGTCGCCAGCTCGATCGAGGTCACGCCCGGCAGGCTGAGCAGCATCGAGATCAGAAGCGTTTCCCGTCTGGCCGGGTCGCCGGGCGTCATCATGCCCAGGTTGACCGCCGTGGCCGCGACATCGCGCAAGGCGACGGCGTTGCCCAGCAGTGAATCGACCTTGTCGCCGACGCCCTGAATGACCGTCTCGTTGAGTCTTTCGTTCAGGGCGAGAATGTTGGCGCGCGAGGTCAGAGACCACGGGACGTGAACGACGGCGGCGGTCAGGGCCAATGCCGCCACGACGCCAAGGCCGAGACCGGTCCGGATCGAGATCTGAAAATCGCGCGGGAACGGCAACGGCAAGATGGTTCCTTCGACCGGGGAAATCCGGGCCGGCGCGGCCCGGAATCTACGTTAGAATAGTACCGCGCCCGGTTAAGGTAGGGTTATTTTCATCACTGGTAATTTAGGCTTGCTCATCGAGGTTGCTGAAGGAGCGAAGTGTGCAGATCACCGACGCCGCGCCCGATATCCGAGTGACCGAACTGCTCTGCGCGCGGCTCTGCCATGAGCTGGTCGGGCCGGTAGGGGCCGTCGGCAATGGGCTGGAGCTGCTCGTCGAAGATCCCGGCGACCGCCAGGTCGTGAACATGCTCGTCGAAGCCGGCGCCATCGCCGGGCGGCGTCTGGCCTTTTACCGCGTGGCCTATGGCACCGCCGGCGGCCTGCCGGTCAGCGGCAGGCTGGACGAAACCCGCAAGCTCGCCAACGGCCTTATCACCGACGGCAAGGTGACGGCCGATTGGTCGGGGAGTGCCACGGTCTCCGATCTCGATCTCGGCCTCGCCGGCGTCAAACTTCTGCTCAATGTGTTCGTCATCGCCCTGGAGGCGCTGCCGCGCGGCGGTTTGATCCGCGTGGCCATGATCAATTCCGGCGGCAAACTCGGAATTCGGCTGGCGGCTTCGGGGCCGGGAGCCCGCCTGTTTCCGGAACAGGAATCCGCCTTGGGCGGCAATCTGGACGTGGAGCAACTCACCCCGCGCAATATCCATGTCCATTACACCGCAAGCCATGGCGCCACGGCCGGATCGGCCAAGCTGCGGCTCGAAAAATCGGCTGATTCGATCGTTCTTTCGACGGAACTGCCGACCGGCGCTTGAGCCGGCCGCCTTTAGGCGCGGGCCGCGGCGGGCTTCTTCTCGCGCGCCGCGGGCGGGGCCTTGCCCGGCGGCTTCTCCGGTTTTTCGTCCTTGGCGTCGCGCAGCGTATAGCCGCGCCCCCACACCGTTTCGATGTAGTTGTCGCCGCCGCAGGCCGCCGACAGCTTCTTGCGCAGCTTGCAGACGAAAACGTCGATGATCTTCAGCTCGGGCTCGTCCATGCCGCCGTAGAGATGGTTTAGGAACATCTCCTTGGTCAGCGTCGTGCCCTTGCGGAGCGAGAGCAGCTCGAGGATGCCGTATTCCTTGCCGGTCAGATGAACGGGCTGTCCTTCGGATTCGACGGTGCGGCGATCGATGTTGACCGACAGCCGGCCGGTTCGGATGACAGAATCGGAATGGCCCTTGGCGCGGCGCACGATACTGTTGATGCGGGCGACAAGCTCGCGTTTGTCGAAGGGTTTGGTCAGGTAATCATCGGCACCAAAGCCGAGTCCCTTGAGTTTGTTGTCCATTTCGGCGAGGCCGGAAAGGATGAGAATCGGGGTTTTCACCCGGGCCGCGCGCAGCCGGCGCAGCACTTCGTAGCCGTCGATATCGGGCAGCATGAGGTCGAGGACGATGATGTCGTAGTCGTACAGCTTGCCGATTTCGAGCCCGTCTTCGCCGAGGCTGCTGATATCGCAGACAAAGCCCTGCGATTTCAGCATCAATTCCAGGCTCTTCGCGGTCGCCGTATCGTCTTCGACCAAAAGAACGCGCATGCCGGCACTCCCTGCCCGTTAACTATGTTGACGATAACACGACTTTGGCATTCGTTAAATTCGTCGAATGGTTATTCTGGCGGTCCGCCGCTTAACCGGTCGTTAACCCCGGTCGGCCCATGCTGGGCTCGCAACCGGCCGCAAGAAAGCGAGACATGGTCGCCACCAGCCTGGTTTCCGCACTTTCCCGCGTTCCCGACTATCGGCTTTATGGCCGCGTTACCGGGATTCTCGGTCTTTTGGTCGAGGTCGGCGGGGTCGAATCGCATCTGTCGATCGGCGGTCGTTGCGACGTCGTCGCCCGCGACGGACGCCGCGTGATCTGCGAAGTCGTGGGGTTTCGCGATGAAAAAGCCCTGCTCATGCCCTTTGGCCCGCTCGACGGGGTGGGAATCGGGTGCAAGGCTGAACTGGGCGATCCCGATCCCACGGTATCGCCGAACACGGCTTGGCTCGGCCGCGTCGTCAACGCCTTGGGCGAGCCGATCGACGGCAAGGGACCGATGCCCAGCGGCCCGGTTCCGTTTCTGTTGCGAAATTCGCCGCCGCCGGCCCATGCCCGCCAGCGCGTGAAGGGCAAGATGGATCTGGGCGTGCGCGCTCTCAACACCTTCCTGACTTGTTGCCGCGGCCAGCGCATGGGCATCTTCTCCGGCTCCGGCGTCGGCAAATCGGTGTTGCTGTCGATGATGGCTCGTTACACGGCGTCGGACGTCATCGTCATCGGGCTGATCGGCGAACGCGGCCGCGAAGTCCAGGAATTCATCGAAGACGATCTCGGCCCCGAAGGTCTCGCCCGCAGCGTCATCGTTGTGGCCACCTCGGATGAGCCGCCCTTGATGCGCCGCCAGGCCGCGTATCTCACCATGACCATCGCCGAATATTTCCGGGATCAGGACAAGGACGTCTTGTGCCTGATGGACAGCATCACGCGTTTTGCCATGGCCCAGCGCGAAATCGGCCTGTCGGCGGGCGAGCCGCCGGCCAGCAAGGGCTACACGCCATCGGTCTTCGCCGAACTGCCGAAGCTGTTGGAGCGCGCCGGCCCCGGACGCGGTAGCGCGGCGATTACCGGGTTGTTCGCCGTGCTGGTCGAGGGCGACGATCATAACGAACCGATCGCCGACGCCGTGCGCGGTATCCTCGACGGGCACATCGTGCTCGATCGCGCCATCGCCGAACGCGGGCGTTATCCGGCGATCAACACTCTGCGCAGCATTTCGCGCACCATGCCGGCTTGTAATACCGACGCCGAAAACGCCTTGGTCAATCGCGCCCGCACGCTGATTTCCCGGTACGAGGACATGGCCGAAATGATCCGCATCGGCGCCTATCGCCGCGGCGCCGACCCCAAGGTCGACGAGGCCATCGATTATTACCCGGCGCTGGAATCCTTCCTGTCCCAGGACAAGAAGGAAAAAAGCGATCTCCCCAGCGGTTACGCCGGGCTGGCCGAAATACTCGGCATGGAGAAGCCGTAAGGGGCTGATGGATGAAGGCGCTCCGTACGCTCATCCGCGTCAACAAGAGCAAGGTCGACGATAAACGCCGGGTCGTGATGGAGCTGGAGCGGCTTGCCCAGGGATTTCTCGACCGGCTCGCGCAATTGGAAGCGGAATCGAATTCGGAAGCGGCGCGAGTCAAAGCCGCCTTCGATCCCGCGATCGATTACGGCGCCTATATTCGGTCGGTCATGGACCGGCGCAAACGGCTCAAGGCCTCTCTCGCTGAGACCGAACGCCAGATCGCCGCCGCCCGCGAGGAGGTCCGGCTTGCTTACGCCGAGCAAAAACGTTTCGAGCTGACGCTGGCCGAACGCGAACGCCGCGAAGCCGAGGAAGCCGAACGCCGCGATCAGGCCGCCACCGACGAGGTTGGGCTCAACATCTTCAGACGCAAAGCCGGCCGCAAGACCGCCCCGAAATAGACAGCCCGACCTAAACGACCACACCCGCGGGCTGTTGCGCCATGTCCTTCAGCGGCGAGACCGGGAAGTCCCGCGCGACCTGGAATTGAATCGAGCCGGCGATCTCCGCCGCGGCGCAGCCGCCGGCGAAGACTTCGGACAATTCCTCGCGCAGCAAGAAGGGAAGCTCCTCGTGGCTGCGCAGGATCATCGCCAGCCGCTTCTTCTGGTAGAGCCCATCGAGCTGCAATTCGCCCAGCCGCGACAGATCGACCTCGACCACGAACCGGGTCTCATCGTCCTTGCCACGTTTGCCCGGCCGCTTTTGGCGGCGGGAAAAAATGCGGAGCTGGCTCAACGCGCCTTGTTCGTTGAGCGGCACAAAAAGGGCGCGCCATTCACCCGGTCCTTGCGGCGCGGCCAGCCGGCCCAGTTCATTGAAATCGCGGTCGAGCCGGGCCAGCGTTTCGCCGTCGCCGGACTCTAGCAGGGCCTTGGTCGCCGCCGCGCCCAGCCATTGCCGGGCATCGCCCGTTTGCAACGCGGCGAAGAAGGCCAGCGCCTGGGCCAGGAGCGAGGCTCCCGGGCGCGGGATGCCGGCTTGCGCGGTGTTGCGCGCCAGACCGGGATCGGTTCGGGCCAAGGCTTCGAGCACGGCGCGGATGT
The DNA here is from genome assembly GCA_947445225.1 of Rhodospirillales bacterium. Classification (GTDB taxonomy): domain Bacteria; phylum Pseudomonadota; class Alphaproteobacteria; order CACIAM-22H2; family CACIAM-22H2; genus SHVT01. Next base: position 7,920 of record CANFCX010000062.1, on the reverse strand, counting down.
CGGGCCAATGTTCGGTGGCCGCCGCCAAGGCCTGCGGCAGCCCCGCAGCCCCGCCGCCGGGGAGTGCACCCTGGGTTAGCGGAGGCGGCGGCGCCATCGGTTCGGGCAATTCGAGCAAAAGGGCCGATCCCGCCGGCAAAGCCGAAGGCAGGGGCAAGGCGAGCCGGCCGAGCGGCGTGTCGACGACGGTCTGGCCGGTGGAGGTGCGCCCGGCCACGGTCGCGGTCAAGGTGGGCATGTCGCGCGTGGATTGCGCCGCGCCGCCGCGCGGCGGCGGTTCACCCGGCGCGGCGCTGGCCAGGAGCCGCACGGCTATTGTTGTTCCCGCGGCCGGGAAAGGGAAGCCGGCGGCGGGCGTGCCGGCCGGCGTGGCGGCGGGCGCGGTCATCGGAGGCGCCGACGGCAGTGGCGCCGCTGTAGGGAATGGAGCGCCGGGGGCGGGTGGGTTCGCCGATACGGTTGTGGCCACGGTGGTCGTCGTCTGAGGCTGGCCGGAAACCAAGACCGGCGGCCGCGCGGCGGCTTGAGCCATCGGGGTGTTGCTTGGCGAGGCTAGGCCCGGCTGCGGCTTCGCGCCTGGGTCCGGTGTCTGCGGTGCGGTTGTTTTGGCTTCGGTCGGTGGTGCGGGGGTAGCTCCCGCCGCCGGGTTGGGATTGGGCGCGAATTGGGTCGCGGCGGTCTGGTTGCCCGGAGGCCGCGCCGGCGTCGGCGCCGGTCCGGCGGCGAGCCGGGTGACGATCGCCTGGGCGGCGGTCGGCGCGGCATTTGCGGAAAGGCCGGGCAGCAATTGCGGCGCGGCGCCCGGCGGCGGGATCGGTGGAGACCCAGGCAAAGGTGCGGCGCCGGTGGGTGGGCTCAGAACCGTCGCCAGCAATGTCGCGGCTCCGGCGGCTGGTGCCGCTGGATTGGCGACCGCGGCCGCCGCGCCCGCGGGCGGGCGGTTCACCGCCAGAATCGCGACCTGGAGCTGTTGCCCGCCGGATGCCTGGACCTGGAGCGTCACCGTACTCCCGGGAGGCAGGGTTGTCGCTGTGCTGAGGACGGCATTGCCCGAGGCCGTGCGGATCAGAATTTGTCCGGCGGTGTCGGTGGATACGACTTCGCCCGCGACCGTGCTTCCGGCGCCGAGGGAGGACAGCCCGGGGGGCAATTGGGTCAACGTCCCGCCCGGCGCCGCCGGGGCGGCGGCGCTGCCCGACCGTGCGCTGGGCGGGGGCGTGACCGCGCTCGTCATGCCGATTGGCCAGATTTGGTCGCGCCGCCCGCGTTGGCCTGAAGAAGCAACCGGGCGAGGGCGAGGGCGTTGAGCGGCTGCAATCCGTTGGAAATTTCGGCCGCGGCGCCGATTTCGGCGAAGGCCAGTCTTCCGGCATAGGCGGCGGCCAGCGCCCCGCCCAGCCGGCGGGCCGCATCGACGCGGGTCACGATCAGCCGCCCGACGCCGATGGCGGCGAAGATTTCGGCGATCTCGGCGGATTCGGCGGCATCCCCGCCGGCCGCCAGCACCAGGACGGGCTCAGCCCGGGCGGCGAGGATCAGCGCCGTGAGTTCGGCCAGTTCGGACGCGGCGAAGGGATTGACGCTCGCGGTGTCGATGATGGTCAGGCGTGTGGGCAGGTTGGGGCCAATCGCCCGCGCCAACGCCGCGGCGCCATCGATGGCGATGAAATCCACACCCATGACGCGGCGCAGGGCTTCGAGCTGTTCCTGGCTGCCCGCCTTGCGGGCGTCGGCGCCGATCAACTGCGCCGGCTCGTGGGCCATGGCGGCGCGCGCGGCGATTTTCGCCGCCGTCACCGTCTTGCCGGAGCCGGCCGGGCCGACCAACATGATCGGCGGCGCGGGCGGCCGGTCGGGCAGGGCGGAGAAGCGGAAATTCGACGCCAGCGTGGCGGCCAGTGCCGGCAGGGACGGCGCCCCTGGCCCGATCCCGCTATCGCCGAGACGGCGGCGGAGAGCCTCGGGGACGCCGTGATAGGCGAGCGCGCGGTCGAGTTCGGGCGGCGGCTCGGGTTGGGGTTTACCCTTGGCGGGTGTGGGTTCGGGGGCGGACGCGATGGGCGGCTCGGGTTCCGGCCGCGGCGCGGCGGCCATGCGCGCGGCCTCCATCAGCGCCGACTGCACCAGCGGCTCGACCGCATCAGCCGCGTCGGCGTCGCCGATCAGCGCCGTCACGCGGACTTCGTTCATCTTGGGGTCGCGTTCGGTGGAAACGATGACGGCGTCGGCGCCGAGCTCGGCACGGACCTGTTTCATGGCCTGGGCGACGGTGGCGGCGGTGTAGATCTTCGACCGCGACATGACGTGCGGCTCCGCTAAATCTGCCCGATCGTCTTAATGCGCGCCTTCGGGTGGATTTCGTTCTGCGACATGACCGTGGTGGACGGCCGGAACCGTTCCACGATCGAACGGACATAGGGTCTGATCGCGGGGCTGGTCAGCAACACCGGCGTTTCTCCCATCATCGCGTGGCGCTCGAAGCTCTGGCGAACCTTGGCGATGAATTCCTGAAGTTTGCTCGGCGCCATCGACAATTGGCGGTCGTCGCCTTGGCCCACGATGGCCTCGGCGAAGGCCTGTTCCCATTCCGGCGTCAGCGTAACCAAGGGGATGAAACCTTGGCCACCGACCGCGACGTCGCAGAGCTGGCGAGACAGCCGGGCGCGGACATGTTCGGTGATCGCGGTGACGTTGCGGGTATGCCCGCAGGCCTCGGAGACGCCTTCCAGGATCGTCGGCAGGTCGCGCACCGAAATGCGCTCGCCGAGCAGGTTCTGGAGCACACGCTGAAGCCCACCCACCGAAATCTGCGCGGGAATAAGGTCGGCGACCAGCTTTTGATGGCGTTTGTCGAGATCGTCGAGCAGCTTTTGGGTTTCGCTATAGGACAACAATTCGGACATGTTGTCCTTGAGCATTTCCGTAAGATGGGTGGTGATCACCGTGGGCGGATCGACGACGGTATAACCCTTGAACAGGGCTTCCTCGCGCGAGGCTTCCTGCACCCACATCGCCGGCAGGCCGAAAGTCGGCTCCTTGGTCTTTTCGCCCGACAACGTGATCGGATCGCCGCGCGGGTCCATGACCAGCAACATGCCGGGGCGCACTTCGCCGCGGCCGGCTTCGATTTCCTTCACCCGGATGATGTAGACGTTCGGCGGCAACTGCATGTTGTCCTGGATACGCACCGCGGGCATGACGAAGCCCATATCCGATGCGAGTTGCCGGCGCAGCGCCTTGATCTGATCGGTCAGCCGCACCCCGCTCTGATTGTTGATCAGAGGCAGCAGCCCATAACCGAGTTCCAGCCGCAGCAAGTCGATCTGGAGAGCCGTCGTGATCGGTTCTTCCGCGGGTGGGGCGGCGGCGTCGGCGGCGAGGATGGCGGCATCGGCGGCCACTCGTCGTTCCTCCGTGCGCGTCACCTGAAAGGCAATCGCCCCGGTGATGGCGGAAAGCAGCAGGAAAGGCACCATCGGGATGCCGGGCAGGAGCGCCATGGCCAGTGTCAGGAACGACGAAAGCCCCATGGCTTTGGGATAGCCGCCCAACTGGCCGAACAACGCCTTGTCGGCGGTGCCGGTGACGCCCGCCTTGGACACGAGCAAACCCGCGGCCGTCGAAACGATCAGCGCCGGCATCTGGGTGACCAGACCGTCGCCGACGGTCAGCAGCGTGTAGTAATTCGCGGCTTGGGAGAACGATAGACCTTGTTGCGCGGTGCCGATGATGATGCCGCCGATGATGTTGATGAAAACGATCAGCAGCCCGGCGATGGCGTCGCCGCGCACGAATTTGGCGGCGCCGTCCATGGAGCCGAAGAAATTGCTTTCGTCCTCCAGTTCCTTGCGGCGGCGGCGGGCTTCTTTTTCCTCGATCAATCCAGCGGACAGGTCGGCGTCGATCGCCATCTGTTTGCCCGGCATCGCGTCGAGGCTGAACCGCGCGGAAACTTCGGCGATGCGTCCGGAGCCCTTGGTGATGACCACGAAATTGACGATGACCAGGATGCCGAACACGATGATGCCGATGACGAAATTCCCGGCCATCACGAAATTGCCGAAGGCCTGGATGACGGCGCCGGCGGCGGCCGGGCCTTCGTGGCCGTGGCTCAGGATCAAACGCGTGGAGGCCAGGTTGAGCGCCAGCCGCAACATCGTCGCGATCAGCAGGACCGTCGGGAACGAGCTGAAATCCAGGGGTTTGGTGATGAACAGCGCGGTCATCAGGATGAGGACCGAGAGGGTCATCGAGAACGCGAGCGAAATGTCCAACGCCCAAGTCGGGATGGGCAGGATCAGCACCATGATGATCGCGACGACGCCCAGCGCCAGCGCGACATCGCCGGTGCGGACGATCGCCGAGATGCGGCCGAAGATATCGGCCGGAGAGTTGGTGGCTGCGGCCGGCGGTGTCTCAGCCATGAGGACGGTCGGAATAATCGGTCAAGGCGGTTCGGTCTACAGCGCCGCGGGGCGGATTTCGCCGGCGGGCGCGGTCACGGACAACCCTTCTTCGGAATATTGCTTCAACTTGTTCCGCAAGGTCCGGATGGAGATGCCGAGGATGTTGGCGGCATGGGTTCGGTTGCCCAGGCAATGCTGGAGTGTGTCGAGGATAAGGTCGCGTTCGACATGGGCGACCGTGCGGCCGACCATCGGCGCGCGGTCGCCGGGAACGCCGGGGCGGGCGGCGGAGGCGGGCGGCGTCGCCGACGCGGTCGGGGCGCCGCCGGACAAGACGATGGAGGCGGGGCTGATCGAATCGCTGCCATTGGCGAGCAACACCGCGCGGTGCATCGTGTTTTCCAATTCGCGGACATTGCCGCGCCAGGTATGGCGCTTGAGCATGTCGATGGAGGCCGGCTCCAGCGGGCGCGTCGGCACGCCGTTGCTTTCCGAGTATTTCTGCACGAAATACCCGGCCAGGATTTCGATGTCCAAGGGCCGCTCGCGCAGCGGCGGCACCTTGAGCGTGACGACATTAAGACGGAAATAGAGGTCCTCGCGGAAGCGGCCCTTGGCCACTTCTTCTTCAAGGTCGCGGTTGGTGGTGGCGATCAGGCGGATGTCGACCTTGATCGGCGTGGTGCCGCCGACGCGGTCGATTTCGCGTTCCTGGACCGCGCGCAGCAGTTTGGCCTGGAGGCGCAAATCCATTTCGCTGATTTCATCGAGCAGCAGCGTGCCGCCATTGGCCTCCTCGAACTTGCCGATGCGGCGGGCGACGGCGCCGGTGAAGGAGCCCTTCTCATGGCCGAACAATTCGGATTCGAGCAGGTTGTCGGGAATGGCGGCGCAATTGAGGCTGACCATGGTCTTGGCCGAACGCCGGCTCTTGCGATGGAGGTAGCGGGCCATCAGCTCCTTGCCGGTTCCCGATTCGCCGGCGATCAGGATGGTGGCGTCGCTGGCCGCGACCTGGTCGGCGAGCCGCAGCGTCGCCGTCATTCCGGGATCGCGGTGGACGATGGAATGGGTTTCTTCGGTGACCGCGGCGAGCACGGCCGCGATAAGGTCGGGCTCCGGAGGCAGCGGGACGTATTCCTTGGCGCCGGCCTTGATCGCGCGCACGGCCGCGCCGGCGTCGTTGCCGATGCCGCAGGCGACCACCGGCACGTGGATGCGTTCGGAGCGCAGGCACGTTATCAAATGCCCGATGTCGAGCGCGACGTCCGCCATGATCAATTCGGCGCTGCGCCCGGACCGCAGGGCGGTCAGCGCGGCGTCGATGTCGCCCACTTGCGTCACCTTGGCCCCGCGTTCGATCGCGATCTTGGCGGCGACCCCCATTTGGCCGTTGAGCGAACCGACGATAAGCAGACGCATTCTTTAAGTCTCCACAGCGAATTCGAGTAGGGCCGAGTCAGCCTCGGTCTTAGGCGCGGTCGGCCTTGACGATTTCGGTCATGGTCACGCCCAGCTTTTCGTCGACGACGACGACTTCGCCGCGGGCGACCAGGCGGTTGTTGACATAGATATCGATGGCCTCGCCAACCTTGCGGTCGAGTTCGACGACGGCGCCGCGGCCCAGCTTGAGCAGCTGGCTGACCTGCATCGTGGCCTTGCCGAGCACGGCCTGGACCTGCACCGGAATGTCGTAGATGGCCTCGAGATCGCGATTGTCGCGCGGCGCCTTGGCGCCCTTCGGCGCGGGCCCGGTCTCGGCGTCCGGCGCCTGTTTTTCGCCGGTCAAGTCGGAAAGGTCGAGGTTTTCGTCTGACATGGCTTACTCCTGCTTCTGATCGCTGGGGGGCGCGAATTTGGCTTCGGTCTTCACGACGATGTTGTCGATGGCGGCATCGATTTCGCGCCAAAGGCGGGCACCGTCGCGTTCGGCGCCGCCATCGGCCCATTCGACGCGGCAGTCGCCGGCTTTCATTTCGGGATCGGCCAAAAGAACGATGCGCCCGCCGAAACCGCCGGCCGCGACGATCGAATCGAGCCGGCCGCGCAGCCCGGGAAGATCCTCGCCGCTAACGCGCACGACGATTCGCGGCTCTTCGGCGACGCGGCCCAGGCATTCGGTGACGATCGCCTCGATTTCGTCGACGCCGTGAAGGCGGGTCAGCGCCGGCAAGACCTTGCGGGCGATGGCCACGGCGATGGTGGCGGCTTCCTGGGTCGCGGTTTCGCGCGTGACCGCCACCTGCCCGCCGATTTCGCCAACACGTTCGGACAACGTGGCCAGGCATTGCTCGATGCTGTATTCCAGCGCCTCGCGCGCGGCCGCCAGCCCGGCTTCCTTGCCTTCCTCGAAACCCTGGGCGCGGGCCGCTTCGACGGCTTGGGTGTCGAACATCGGTTCCTCCGCCTCCGGCTCGTCGCGCAAACGGCCGAAATCGAAGGAGGTGTCGAACATGAATTTGCGGCTGGCGGCGCCCATGGGCGGGTTTTTTTGCATGTCCGGTTAGTAAATAAGCTCGTCGGCGCCTTTGCCTTCGGAGATCGTGATCTGGCCTTGGGCGGCAAGTTCCTTGGCGGTGTTGACCATGAGCTGCTGCGATTCGTCGACGTCCTTGACGCGCACCGGGCCCATTGCTTCCATTTCCTCGCGCAGGATCTTTCCGGCGCGTTGCGACATGTTCTGGAAGAACAGCTCGCGCAGACCCTCCGAGCCGCCCTTGAGCGCGGTCGCCAGCTTCGACTTGTCGATGTGGCGCAGCAAGGTCTGAACGCTGGAGGGATCGAGGCGGATGAGATCCTCGAAGGTGAACATGAGGGCGCGGATTTTCTCGGCCGCGTCGCGGTTGCGCTCTTCCAGCGCGGTCATGAACCGGCTTTCGGTGGCGCGGTCCAGGTTGTTGAAGATTTCGGCCATTACCTCGTGGGCGTCGCGGCGGCTGGTGCGCGCGAGGTTGCTCATGAATTCGGTGCGTAGCGTCCGCTCGACATCGGCCAGAACCTCTTTCTGCACGGCCTCCATGCGCAGCATACGCATGATGACCTCCATGGCGAAGGCTTCTGGAAGATGGGCGATGACGCGGGCGGCGTGATCGGGTTTGACCTTGGACAACACGACCGCGACGGTTTGCGGATATTCGTTCTTTAGGTAATTGGCGAGCACGCCTTCGTTGACGTTGCCGAGCTTGTCCCACATCGTGCGGCCGGCGGGACCCCGGATTTCCTCCATGATGGTGGAAACGCGGTCCTTGCCGATCGCCTTCATCAACATGCGTTCGGTCGAGTCGTAGGTGCCGACGAGCGAGCCGGTGGCCGAAATCTTGTCGGCGAATTCGACGAGCAGGCGTTCGATCAGGCTGGCGTCGACGGTGCCGAGATTGGCCATCGTCGCCGACAATTCCTTGATCTCTTCGTCACCCATCAGGGCAAAGAGCTTGCCCGCGCTTTCTTCGCCCAGCGAGAGCATGAAGATCGCCGCTTTTTCGGGTCCGCTTAGATTGCGGTAATCGTCACGGGT
>CANFCX010000061.1 GCA_947445225.1 Rhodospirillales bacterium | reverse complement strand
TCACCACCATCGAAGGCCTGTCGGCCGATAGCAGCCACCCGGTCCAAAAGGCGTGGATCGAGCTGGACGTGCCGCAATGCGGCTATTGCCAATCGGGCATGATCATGGCAACCGCGGCGCTTCTGGCGCGCAAGCCGAAGCCGACCGATGCCGACATCGACAAGACGATCACCAACATCTGCCGTTGCGGGACGTATCAGCGCATCCGCGCCGCGATCCATCTCGCCGCGAAGAACACGAAGTCCTAAGGGAGGGGAGCCTAGATGACTAATCGATTGGAAATGAACCGCCGGCAGTTCGTCGTTACGACGGCCGCGGTCGGCGGCGGCATGGCGATGGGCTTTGCCCTTCCCGCATCCGCCGTGGTCCTGCCCGAGCCGTGGAAGACTCCGCCAGCCGCGGCGGGCTCGGAAATCAACGCCTGGATCGTGATCGCTCCGGACGACACCATCACCATCCGCGTTGGTCAGACCGAAATCGGCACCGGCACCATCACCGCGATGCCGATGATCGTGTGTGAAGAGCTGGAATGCGATTGGTCGAAGGTCAACGCCGAATACGCCTCCGGCAATCGCAGCCTCCGCGAGAACAACGTCTACGGACGTATGTCGATCGGCGGCAGCGCCTCGGTTACGCAATCCCGCCCCTTCCTTCAGGCGGCCGGCGCCAACGCGCGCGAACGCCTGAAAATGGCGGCGGCGGCGGAATGGAACGTGCCGGTGACCGAGATCACCGCCGTGAAAAGTGTCCTCACGCATACCCCGACCGGGCGCAAGCTGCGTTACGGTCAGGTCGCGGCGAAGGCCGTTCCGATGCGGCTGGAGAAAGACCCGGTCATCAAACATCCGAGCCAGTTCAATTTCCTCGGCAAGGAAAATGACAAGGCGAAGCGTTTCGACACGCCGCTGAAGGTCAATGGCAGCGCGGTCTTCGGCATCGACGTCAAGGTGCCGGGCGCGGTCGTCGCCGCGGTCAAGGTCGCTCCGGTGTTCGGCGCGAAGGTGAAGAGCTTCGATGCGGCCGGCGCGAAAGCGCGTCCCGGCGTCATCGACGTCATCGAAATGGGCAAGGACAAGAAACATTCGGCGGCGACCTTCGCCAGCCAGCTGAACAACGGCGTCGCCGTGATCGCCAACACTTATTGGCAGGCGCGCACCGCGCTCGACGCCATGGCGATCGAGTGGGACGAAGGTGATCTCGCCAAGATCAGCACCGCTTCCCATACGCGCGAGACCCTCGCGGCCCTGGACAAGCCGGGCGGCGCGGTGGCGAACAAGGTCGGCGATGCGGTCGCGGCGTTGAAGGACGCCCGGAGGACCGTGGAAGCCGTCTACGAAACGCCCTTCATCGATCACGCGATGATGGAGCCGATCAATGCGACCGCCTCGGTTACGGCGGACAAGGTCGAGGTTTGGGTGAGCACGCAGAACCCGATCTCGGTCATCGACGTGGCGGCCGAGGAATCGGGCATGTCGAAGGACAAGATTTTCTGCAACACCACGTTCATCGGCGGCGGGTTCGGCCGGCGCGGCGTCAGCGACGACGTCCGTCAGGCCGTCTTCCTGTCGAAGACGCTGAACCGGCCGGTCAAGGTCATGTGGTCGCGTGAAGAAACGCTTCGCCACGGAACTTTCCGTCCGACCGCGGCGGCGAAGTTCAAGGCCGGCCTGGACGCCGAGGGCTTCATCAACGCGATGCATGTGACCTATGCCGGCCACTCCTCGGTGGTCTGGCGCGGCGCGGCGTTGGGCAACGGCGTCGACGACAAGAACAAGATCGATGCTAATCAGCTCCGCGGCATCCGCGACATCGACTATGCGCTGCCCAACTTCCTGTTGGAGTGGCATCCCGTGCAGACTCACGTGCCGACCGGCGCGTGGCGCGGCCCCGGCGTGAACCAGAATGCGTTCATGTATGAATCCTTCATCGACGAATGCTGCGTGGCCGGCGGCAAGGACCCGTTGGCGATGCGCCGCAACCTCCTGCGCAACGCGAAGGATCCGGGTTGGCTCAAGGTGCTCAACGAAGTCGCCGAGAAGTCCAAATGGGGCAAGCCGATGCCTAAGGGCAGCGCCCAGGGCATGGCGATGACCATCGACCACGGCACCATCACCGCCGCGGTCGTCGAAGTCAGCGTGTCGCAAGGCGGCGAAGTGAAGGTCCACACCCTCGACATGGCCTTCGACATTGGGCACGTCTTCTACAAGGACGCGATCATCGCTCAGATCGAAGGCGGGACCGCGATGGGGTTGAGCTCGGCTCTGTACGAGGAACTCACCCTCCGCAACGGCCGCATCGTCGAGGGCAATTTCGACGACTATCGCCTGGTGCGGATCGACGAAATGCCGCAGGTCAATGTGCATTTCGGCGGCCTGACCGGTGGCGACAAGGTGACCGGCGTCGGCGAGCCGTCCACGGTTATCGTGCCGCCGGCGGTGGCCAACGCGATCTTCCGGGCGACCGGCAAGCGCGTTCGCTCCACGCCGTTCAAGAATCTGGACCTGAGCTGGTCCTAAGACCTTAGGACATTTTGTCCTAAATCCGAGGCGGCCGGGGTAACCCGGCCGCCATTTTTCTTTTTCTCACCACTAATTCATTTTGGCGGAACCGGGCCTTGGCGTAGGTTGCGGCCCAATTCCCGTTGGCTTCGGCACCCGCCGGGCAACCTTGACGGGGATTTAGCCAATCTTGGGAGGACTCGTCGAGATGATCACGCTGAACGTGAACGGCAAGAACTACAATGTCGATGTTACGCCCGACACGCCGTTGCTGTGGACCTTGCGCGACAACATGGGCATGACCGGCACGAAATATGGCTGCGGCATTTCCGAATGCGGCGCCTGCACCGTGCATGTGAACGGCCAAGCCAAGCGCTCCTGCGTCACCCCGGCCGGTTCGGTCGTGGGCGCGCAGATCACCACCATCGAAGGCCTGTCGGCCGATAGCAGCCACCCGGTCCAAAAGGCATGGATCGAGCTGGACGTGCCGCAATGCGGCTATTGCCAATCGGGCATGATCATGGCGACGGCCGCGCTGTTGGCCCGCAAGCCGAAGCCGACCGATGCCGACATCGACAAGACGATCACGAATATCTGCCGTTGCGGGACGTATCAGCGCATCCGCGCCGCGATCCATCTCGCCGCCAAGAACACCAAGTCCTAAGGGAGAACAGCAGTATGACGAAACATTTGGACATGAACCGCCGGCAGTTTGCCGTCACCGCCGCGGCGGTTGGCGGCGGCATCGCGTTGGGCTTTGCCCTGCCGCGTGAAGCATCCGCCGTGGTTCTTCCCGAACCGTGGAAGGCCCCGCCGGCCGTGGCGGGATCGGAAATCAACGCCTGGATCGTGATCGCCCCGGACGACACCATCACCATCCGCGTCGGGCAGACCGAAATCGGCACCGGCACCATCACGGCGATGCCGATGATCGTGTGCGAAGAGCTGGAATGCGACTGGTCGAAGGTCAACGCCGAATACGCCTCCGGCAACCGCAGCCTCCGCGAAAACAACGTTTATGGTCGCATGGGCATCGGCGGCAGCAGCTCCGTCAGCCTGTCCCGTGACTTCCTGCAGAAGGCGGGTGCCAATGCGCGTGAACGCCTGAAGATGGCGGCGGCGGCGGAATGGAACGTGCCGGTCACCGAGATCACGGCGGCCAAGAGCGTCCTCACCCATGCCGCCTCGGGCCGCAAGCTGACCTACGGGCAGGTCGCGGCGAAGGCCGTCCCGATGCGCCTGGAGAAGGACCCGGCGATCAAACATCCGAGCCAGTTCAACTTCCTCGGCAAGACGGACGTCAAGCGCCTCGACACGCCGCTGAAGGTCAATGGCAGCGCGGTTTACGGCATCGACGTCAAGGTGCCGGGCGCGGTCATCGCCGCGGTCAAGGTCGCTCCGGCATTCGGCGCGAAGGTGAAGAGCTTCGATGCGGCGAGCGCGAAGGCGCGTCCCGGCGTCATCGACGTCATCGAAATCGGCAAGGAAAAGAAGCACTCCCCGGCGACCTTCGCCAGCCAGCTCAATAGCGGCGTCGCCGTTATCGCCAATACCTATTGGCAGGCGCGCACGGCGCTCGACGCCATGGCGATCGAATGGGACGAAGGCGATCTCGGCAAGATCAGCACCGAATCCCATGCTCGGGAGACCCGCGCGGCCCTCGACAAGCCGGGTGGCGCCATCGCCAATAAGGTCGGCGATGCCGTGGCCGGGCTGAAGGACGCACGGCGTACGGTGGAGGCGATCTACGAAACGCCCTTCATCGACCACGCCATGATGGAGCCGATCAGTGCGACCGCCTCGGTTACGGCGGACAAGATCGAAGTGTGGGTGAGCACGCAGAACCCGATCTCGGTCATCGACGTGGCGGCCGAGGAATCGGGCATGTCGAAGGACAAGATTTTCTGCAACACCACCTTCATCGGCGGCGGGTTCGGCCGCCGCACCGTCAGCGACGACGTCCGTCAGGCCGTCTTCCTGTCGAAGACCATGAACCGGCCGGTCAAGGTCATGTGGTCGCGCGAAGAGACGCTCCGCCACGGAACCTATCGTCCGACCGCCATGGCGAAGTTCAAGGGCGGTCTCGACGCCGATGGCAACATCAGCGCGATGCACGTCACCTACGCCGGCCACTCTACCCCGGTGCTGCGCGGCGCGGCGTTGGGCAATGGCATCGACGACAAGAACAAGATCGACGCCAATCAGCTCCGCGGCATCCGCGACATCGACTATGCGCTGCCGAACTTCCTGGTCGAGTGGCATGCGGTCCAAACCCATGTGCCGACCGGCGCATGGCGCGGCCCGGGCGTGTGTCAGAACGCCTTCATGTACGAATCCTTTATCGACGAGATGGCACTAGCGGCCGGCAAGGATCCGGTGGCGATGCGCCGCAACCTTCTGCGCAACGCCAAGGATGCGGGCTGGCTCAAGGTGCTCAATGAAATCGCGGACAAAGGCAAATGGGGCAAACCGCTGCCCAAGGGCACCGCTCAGGGCATCGCGATGACCTTGGACCACGGGACCATCTGCGGTGCCGTGGCCGAGGTGAGCGTATCCCAGGGCGGCGAAGTGAAAGTCCACAGCGTCGACATGGGCTTCGACATCGGTCACGCCTTCTACAAGGACGCGATCCTCGCCCAGCTCGAAGGCGGAGCCGCGATGGGGTTGAGCTCGGTCCTGTACGAAGAGATCACCCTTCGTAATGGCCGGGTGGTCGAAGGCAATTTCGACGATTACCGCATCGTGCGGATCGACGAAATGCCGCAGGTCAACGTTCATTTCGGCGGCCTGACTGGCGGCGACAAGGTAACCGGCGTGGGCGAACCGTCGACGGTTATCGTGCCGGCGGCCGTGGCCAACGCGATCTTCCGGGCGACCGGCAAGCGCGTTCGTTCGATGCCGTTGAAGAACCTGGACCTGAGCTGGTCTTAAGTTCCTAGGCATTTAGTCCTGGAAAGGGCGGTCGTGGTAACCCGGCCGCCTTTTTCTTTTCTCTCACCACTAATTCATTTTGGCGGGAGAAGGCCGTTGTCGTATTTTGCGGCCTATTCCCCGTTGCGCTGCGGCACATGCCGAGCGTCCCTGACGGGGAATTAGCCAATCGAGGAGGATCCGACAAGATGATCACGCTGAACGTGAATGGGAAAAACTATAACGTCGACGTTACGCCCGACACGCCGTTGCTGTGGACGTTGCGCGACAACATGGGCATGACAGGCACGAAATACGGCTGCGGCATTTCCGAATGCGGCGCCTGCACGGTTCATGTGAATGGCCAAGCCAAGCGCTCTTGCGTCACTCCGGCCGGTTCGGTCGTGGGCGCGCAGATCACCACCATCGAAGGCCTGTCGGCCGATAGCAGCCACCCGGTCCAAAAGGCTTGGATCGAACTCGATGTGCCGCAATGCGGCTATTGCCAATCGGGCATGATCATGGCGACGGCGGCGCTGTTGGCCCGCAAGCCGAAGCCGACCGATGCCGACATCGACAAGACGATCACGAACATCTGCCGCTGCGGGACGTATCAGCGCATTCGCGCCGCGATCCATCTCGCCGCGAAGAACACGAAGTCCTAAGGGAGAACAGCAGTATGACGCAGCATATGGAAATGAACCGCCGGCAGTTCGTGGTTGCCACCGCCGCCGTTGGCGGCGGTCTCGCCCTCGGCGTGGGTGAAGGCGTGGCGGCGACCGCCAACATGATGGCCGAGCCTTGGAAGGCCCCGCCGGTCGTGTCGGGCGCCGAAATCAACGCCTGGATCGTGATCGCTCCGGATGACACGATTCTCATCCGCGTCGGTCAGGCCGAAATGGGCCAAGGCGTCTTCACCTCGATGCCGATGATCGTGTGCGAAGAATTGGAATGCGATTGGAACAAGGTGAAGGCGGAATATGCCGACGCCAATCGCGATGCCAAGGAAAACAACGTCTACAAGCGGATGGGCACCGGCGGCTCCAATTCGGTGCGGTCTTCCCGCGAGTACCTCCAACAGGCCGGCGCCAGCGCGCGCGAACGCCTGAAGGCGGCGGCGGCGGCGCAGTGGAACGTGCCGGTCGCGGAAATCGAAGCCAAGGACAGCAAGCTCACCCATAAGGCGAGCGGCCGTACGCTCCGCTACGGCGAAGTGGCGGCGCGGGCTGCCCTGGTCAAGCTCGAGAAAGAGCCGGCTCTAAAGACCCCCGACCAATACACCTTCATGGGCAAAGCGACGGTCAAGCGCGTCGACACGCCACTGAAGGTCGATGGCAGCGCCGTCTTCGGCATGGACGTCAAACTTCCCGGTCTGCTCTACGGCGCGATCAAGATGGCGCCGGTTTTCGGCGCCAAGCTGAAGAGCTTCGACGCCGCTGGCGCCAAGGCGCGTCCGGGCGTCGTTGATGTGGTCGAGCTCGGCAAGGAAGGTCAGTCCAAACACACCGTGCCGACCTATGCCAGCCATCTCGAAGCGGCCGTGGTTGTTGTCGCCAACAGCTATTGGCAGGCCAAGACCGCGCTCGATGCCATGAATATCGAGTGGGACGAAGGTAACCTCGGCAAGACCAGCACCGACGAATACATGAAGCAGGCGATCGCTGCCCTCAACAAGGAAGGCGGCGTCGGACGCAAGGATGGCGACGCCCCGGCGGCCCTGAAATCGGCCAGCAAGGTCCATGACTTCACCTACGAGACCCCGTGGTTGGAACACGCGACCATGGAGCCGTTCAACGCGACCGCGCAGGTTCGCGCCGACCGCGTCGACGTCTGGGTGCCTACCCAGAATCCGCAGAACGCCCGGTTGGTCGCTTCGCAGCAGGCCGGCGTCAAGGAAGATCAGGTCTATGTCTCGCAGACCTTCCTCGGCGGCGGCTTCGGCCGGCGCACGGTTGGCGACGACGTTCGCCAGGCGGTCGAAGTGTCGAAGGCCATGGGCGGAAAGCCGGTGAAGGTGGTGTGGAGCCGCGAGGAGACCACACGTCACGGCACCTACCGCAACTTCGCGGCCGCGCGGTTCCAGGCGGCCCTGGGCGCGGACGGCATGCCGACGGCGATGTACATCCGTTATGCCGGCCACTCCACGCCGATCCAACGGCAGAACCCGCCGAAGGACAACGTGGATATCGGTCAGCTTCGTCTTCTGGTCGATTCGCCCTATCAGATCCCGAACTTCCAGATCGAGTTCACGCCGATTCAGACCCACATCCCGAGCGGTGCCTATCGTGGCCCCGCCGCCAACCAGAACGCCTTCAAGATCGAATCCTTCGTCGACGAACTCGCCGTCGCGGCGGGCAAGAATCCGCTGGAGTATCGCCTCAAGATGCTCCAGGGCTACAAGGACCCCTCTGCCGCGCGGCTGTTGACCGAAGTCGCCGCCAAGTCCGGGTTCGGCAAAAAGCTGCCGAAGGGCCAGGGACAAGGCATCGCGATCGGAGCGTGGCCCAACTTCACGCCCAATGACGGCACCTTCGTCGCCACCGTGGCGACCGTCGATGTCAGCCAGGGCGGTGAAGTAAAGGTCGAGGCGGTCGATATCGCCTACGACATGGGCAACGTCGTGAACTTCGCCGACACCACCGCACAGTGGGAAGGCGCCACCGCCATGGGCGTGGGCTCGACCCTCTATGAGGAAATCACGGTCCGCAATGGCCGCGTCGTCGAAGGCAATTTCGACGATTACCGCATCCTGCGCATCGACGAGATGCCGAAGGTCACGGCGTATCCCGTGCTCTCCGGCGGCAACCGTTGGGGCGGCGTCGGCGAACCCGGCCTCGTCGCACTGGTGCCGGCGATCACCAACGCCATCTACGCCGCGACCGGTAAACGCATCCGTTCGCTGCCGCTCAAGAACCACGACCTCACCTGGTCCTAAGCGACCGGCGAGTTACTTTCGTCAATGGGGCGGCCGGGGTAACCCGGCCGCCTTTTTTCATGCCGATTTGCCCGGTGACTACGGCGAGGTCTCACGGATGGCCGATCCGCGCCAAATCCTGCTGAACGTCTTTGGTTTCGCCCAATTTAGGGGTGAGCAGGAGGCCGTGGTTGACCACGTCATCGCCGGCGGCGACGCCCTGGTGTTGATGCCGACCGGCGGCGGAAAGTCGCTGTGTTATCAGATTCCGGCGCTTTGCCGGCAAGGCCTCGGCGTCGTGGTCTCGCCCTTGATCTCTCTCATGCACAATCAGGTCGAAGCGCTCCGGCAGCGGGGCGTGCGAGCAGCCGCGCTCAACTCCGCGCTGGCGCCGGGCGAGGCGGCGCGGGTTCAGCGGGCGATGCGCGCCGGCGATCTCGACCTCATCTATGTCGCGCCGGAGCGGCTATTGATGCCGGATTTTCTCGACCAGCTCGATGACTGCCCCTTGGCCTTGTTCGCCATCGACGAGGCACATTGCGTTTCGCAATGGGGGCATGATTTCCGGCCGGAATATTTACAATTGGCGCGGCTGAAGGAACGATTCCCCGCGGTCCCCACGATCGCGCTGACCGCCACGGCGGACGGTCCGACGCGCCGCGACATTCTTCAACGCCTCAATCTGACTCGGGCCAGGGTCTTTGTCGCCAGCTTCGATCGTCCGAACATCCGTTATCGCGTTGTCCCCAAACATCGCCCGCAAGATCAGATTCTGGCGCTCCTCGACGAACACAAGGGTGAATCCGGCATCCTCTATTGCCTGACACGCAAACGGGTGGAGGAAGTCGCCGCGCGGCTCGCCGAACATGGCGTGGCCGCGCTGCCCTATCATGCCGGGATCGACAATGCCGTGCGAACGCGCCACCAGGACCGGTTTCTGCAGGAGGACGCGGTCGTCATCGTGGCGACGGTGGCGTTCGGCATGGGCATCGACAAACCCGATGTGCGTTTCGTCGGACATCTGGATTTGCCCAAGAGCCTGGAAGCCTATTACCAGGAAACCGGCAGGGCCGGCCGCGACGGTCTTGCCGCCGAGGCCTGGCTGCTCTACCGCGCGGGCGACGCCGCCAAACTTCGAAGCCTTATCGAGGCGTCGGCAGCGCCGGACGAACAGAAGCGGATCGAGCGGCAGAAACTCGATGCCTTGCTTGGATATTGCGAGTCCACGCGATGCCGGCGCCGGGTCTTGCTCAACTATTTTGGCGAGGAACGGACCGAGCCCTGCGGCAATTGCGACACCTGCCTGGAGCCGGCGACCAGCATCGACGGCACGGTCGCGGTGCAAAAGGCGCTGTCCTGCGTCTACCGAACCGGTGAACGATATGGCGCGCGTCACGTCATCGATGTCCTCCTCGGTAAGGACACCGATCGGGTTCGCGGCGTCGGTCACGATCGCCTCAGCACATTTGGAATTGGCAAGGAGCGCACCGCCACGGAATGGGGGACGCTGTTTCGCCAATTGGTGGCGATGGGACTTTTGGTGGTCGACACGGCGGGGTTCGGCGGTCTGCGGCTGGGCCCGGATTGCCGCGATGTGTTGCGCGGAACGCGACGCATTGAACTCAGGCTCGACGCGCCGGCGAAGCTCCCGCGCGGCCGCCGCCCCAGCGGCAAGGCGGGCGAGGGCGAGACGCAAGACGGCCCGCTTTTCCAGGCGCTGCGGGCGAAGCGGCGTGAATTGGCGCAAACACAGGGTGTGCCGCCTTATGTCATCTTTCACGACAGCACGTTGGTCGAATTGACCCGCGTCTTGCCCAAGGACCTGGCCGAATTCGGCCAGGTCTCGGGTGTCGGCAAATCAAAGCTCGAACGTTACGGCGCTATCTTTCTCGCCGTCATCGACGCCGCCCGAGTAAACCGCGGCGCGTAGCGAACCCGTTCAGGCCGCCTTTTGTGGCATGGGTGGAACGTTCTTGGCGTAACTCGCGCGCTTGCCCATCGCCGTGCGCCAGCGCCCGACCGCGGGAAATTCCGCCAGCAGCAAGCGACCCTCCGGTGTCATCTCGACCCAATAGAGGATCGGGGCGAGGAACAAATCGGCGAGGGTGACGGCATCACCCGCAAGATAGGGTCCGGGCTTGAGCGCCGCCTCGAAGAGGGACAGTTGGGTGCGGATCTTCGGCAGCGCGGCGGCGATAACACCTTCGTCGGTCGGCCGCCCCATCGCCGGGTATACGAGCCTTGGAAAGACCAGTTCGCGGATCATGGGTTGATAGGCATAGTCCGAAATCGCGCTGATCCATTGGTCCATGATGGCGAGCGCGCGCGTATCGGCGGGCTGGAGGCGTGGCCCAACGAAGGTGCGGTCGATATAACGGGTGATGGCGACGGTCTCGTAGAGCGTGAAATCGCCATGGCGCACGATCGGAATCTTGCCAAAGGGATGGCTCACGCTGGCGCCGCCCGCGCCCGGCGCCATCGGTTTTAGCTCGTAGGGCACGCCTTTCTCATCCAGCGCCATGCGTGTGGTCCACACATAGGTGCTCTGCGGCACCCCGAAAACGGTGAATTCGGACATGTCATTCCCCCTTGGTTTCGGCGATGAAGGCGCCGAGCTTTTCAAATGTGCTGGTCCAACCCTGGCTATGGAGATCGCGCGCTTGAATCGATTCAAATAGGCGCTGGGTCAGGACCAACTCGGTCGAGCCATTGCGATCGCGAAATTCCACGGTGATCACCGTCTCATGGCCCGACTTTCCCTTGTCGTCCTCCCAGGCCCAGGTGAGGACAAGCTTTTCCGGCGGCGCGATCTCGCGAAAGACGCCGCCGACCCGGTGTTGCTGGCCATCGGGGGAGCGCATCACCGTGTGCCAGGCGCCGCCGGGCTTCACATCCATGCGGCATTCCGGAATGGTGAACCCTTGCGGTCCCCACCAGCGGACGAGATGGGCGGAATCGGTCCAGGCCTTGAACACCAATTCGCGCGGTGCCTTCAACTGCCGGGTGACAACCAGCGTGCGGTCCGCATCGTTGGTGGGACTCGGTGAAGACCTAACAGCTTCAGTTCGTGCCATCGTCTGGGTCCTTCCTTGATTGGATTTCGTCCAGGTAGCGCTCAAGCTTTTCGAGGCCGTCCTCCCAGAAGCGGCGATACAAGTCGATCCAGGCGGCCGCGTCCCGAAGCGGTTCGGGCTGGAGATGACAGGGGCGCCATTGCGCCTGCCGTCCCCGCGCCACCAGGCCGGCCCGTTCCAGGACCTTGAGGTGTTTGGAAACGGCGGGCAGCGAGAGCGAAAAGGGAGACGCCAACTCGCCAACGGAGGCCGGGCCCTCGGCCAAACGTTTCAGGATCGCCCGGCGGGTCGGGTCGGACAGGGCGAGAAAGGTCACGCTCAACGAATCGGCGGCTTTCATGGGGGTCGGTCCTGTATTTAACTGCATGGTTAAATACAAAACACCGAACCCGGTGTCAACCGTCGGATTCCACCCGGTTCAGCCTAGGCGACGCGAAACATGGTCATCATGCCGAAGGCCTGATGGTCGAGTATGTGGCAGTGAAACATCCAGTCGCCTGGGTTGTCGGCGACGAACGCAATGTCGACGCGCTCCACTGGCGCCATTACGACCGAATCGCGCCATTCCTGGTGTTCGGTCGGCTTGCCACCGCGGGCGATGACCCGAAAGGAATGGCCGTGAAGGTGGATCGGATGATGAAATCCGGTCTTGTTGTTCATCCTCAAGACATAGGATCGCCCGCGGCGGAGCGTGAACAGCGGCTCGGCGCTGTGCTCGAAGAGGGCAACGCCGTTGATACTCCAATCGGTGCCGCCGGCCATCTCGCCCCACATGACGCCATTGGCCATGCCGCCGCCGCCGAACGTGACGTCCAGGCGTTCCGCTTGGGCGAGATCGGGTTCGGGTAGGGCATTGTCGGTTATCGCGATTGGATCGCCTGGCGGCGCTGTACGCAGCGGTGGATCGTCGCGATAGGTGATGGACAACAAGTCTTGGGCTTGCGCGCCTTCATAGAATTTGTCGCGGACCTTGAAGGTCTCGCCCGGCTTTCCGGTCATGTCGACGATGAGATCAACACGCTGCGACGGCGCGATCACAACCCTTTCGTCTTCGGGGTCATGCGGTGCGACCGGCTGGCCGTCCAAAGCGATTATCTTGGGGTGGTGGCCCTCGAATGCCAGTTCGAAGATGCGGGCAACGGCGGCGTTGATCAGGCGTAGCCTGATCCGCTCGCCCGCGCGGACCGCGAAGGGACCGCCAATCCGGCCATTGACCGTGCTGAGGTCGCCGAGGCGGCCTTCATTAAAGCGATCGTTGAAGCTGAGGAAATCACTGCGGATTGAGCCGTTCGGGTCGAGCCGCCAGTCGTTCAGCACCCAGGTGACGTCGCGATCGACGCGGGGCGGTTCGGGCTCCTCCACGATCAACGGGCCGAACAAACCACGGCCGACCTGGATCACGCTGCGTTCGTGCGGATGGTACCAGAACGTCCCGGCATCGGGCGGCGTGAATTCGTAAACGAAACTCTCGCCGGGCCGGACCGCCGCCTGAGTCATATGGGGCACGCCGTCCATCGCGTTGGGGATGCGCAGGCCGTGCCAATGTACGGTCGTCGCTTCCTCCGGCAGCCCGTTTTCGAAGACAACACGCAGGCGTTCACCGAGTTTCAGCCGAAGCTCCGGCCCTGGCACCGTGCCGTCATAAGCCCAGACCTGGGTCGGTGCGCCTTCGGCTCCGCGCAAATGCGCGAGGCCTGGCGCGGCCCTTAGGCGATACTCGCGGACCTCGCCCGCGGCCGTGAACCGGCTACCCCAGGCACCGAGGAGCGCGGTGGCGCTGGCGCCGGTCAGGACACCGCGTCGCGAAATCGCCGAGGCCAGCGCCAAACGAGAAAACGCCATGATGGACATCCCTGGGACATCGGTCCCTGCCGGGTGCGGTGTCATCAACGTCAATCCGCCCCGCGCCCTGTATCATGACTATTCCGGCGGCGATCAAGCAAGAGCCGGCATGGCGGGCTGGCGCCCGGAAAGCCCATCGCCGGGGGCGTCTCGGCGGGACTTGACCGCGATCTGCCCAACCGTCACAAACTTGGTCATCGCGGCGGGGGCAGGGCGCTCCCGCCGGCGGGTGGCCTCGCGCCGAAAGGAGCCGAAAGTGCACACCGAGTCCAGTCATCCAAATGACCGAGTAAACAATCGATGCGAGCCTCTGTGCGGTATCGCGATGAATTGGCGCCGCTTGGCCGTCGCGCCATCATTTATGGTTCTTTTGGTCGCGGCGGGACCGGTGACGGCCCAAGAACCGCTGCCCCCGCTGCTCAGCTCCGGTTTGCCCGGGGAAGTGACGGCGGACCGGCTGCCAATGCCGGCCGACCCGGATCTCCGCCTCGGGCGCAACATTTGGCAGGCCAATTGCCAGTATTGCCATGGCACCGGCCTTGCGGGCGCGCCCAAGATCACCGATCGACGGGCCTGGGCGCCGCGCCTTGCGGCCGGCGTCGAAAAGCTTTTCGAACGAACCAAGAACGGTTTCATCGGCGCCGGCGGCGCGGAAATGCCGCCCCGCGGCGGCGCCTCCTCCCTCAGCGACGACGAAATCAAATCGGCCCTTGTTTATATGATCGCCAACAGCAGCGACGGACCGACCGCGCGTTAGCTCGCGTAAGGGGTCAATCGGCAGTTTGTCTGGCGCGCGCGCTTCATGTTAAGGTCGAACCACGCGAAGAAGGCTTCGCAGACTTAAAATTGAGCTGACCCAGTTAGAGTCATAGGGAGGAATTTGCATGATTACTCTTAACGTGAACGGCAAGAACTACAATGTCGATGTGACGCCAGACACGCCCCTGTTGTGGACCTTGCGCGACAACATGGGCATGACCGGCACGAAATACGGCTGCGGCATTTCCGAATGCGGCGCCTGCACGGTTCATGTCAATGGCCAAGCCAAGCGTTCTTGCGTCACCCCGGCCGGTTCGGTCGTGGGCGCGCAGATCACCACCATCGAAGGCCTGTCGGCCGATAGCAGCCACCCGGTCCAAAAGGC
>CANFCX010000060.1 GCA_947445225.1 Rhodospirillales bacterium | reverse complement strand
CGAACGCCGGAGGAAGAAGCCCTGGTTGTGTTGGGGCTGGTGGCGCCGGTCACCGCCGCCCAGGTGAAGGAACGCTACCGCCGCCTGGTCAAAATGCACCACCCCGATTCGCATGGCGGCGACAAGGATGCCGAGGAAAGGCTGAAAACGATAAACCAAGCCTATATGATAGTAAGGAACGGCGTCGAATCGATGTGACCGATCGGTCGCCCCCGCGTAAATTTCCCGGAAATATTTCATGACTCCATCGAACCAGACTCAATCCGGCTCCGCCGCCGCGGGTTTGCCGAACGGCCTTCCCGACATCCGGGTATCGGTCCGTCAGCTTTTCGGCATCGACACGGACATGGAAGTGCCGGCGTTCTCCGTCGCATCCGAACATGTCCCGACGGTCGACGAGGTCTACCGCTTCGACCGCGACACGACGCTCGCGATCCTGGCCGGGTTTGCCCATAACCGGCGGGTCCTGATCCAGGGTTATCACGGCACCGGCAAATCGACCCATGTCGAACAGGTAGCGGCGCGCCTGAACTGGCCCTGCATCCGCATCAACCTCGACAGCCATATCAGCCGCATCGACCTGATCGGGCGCGACGCCATCGTCATCCGCGACGGCTTGCAGGTCACCGAGTTCCGCGAAGGCATCCTGCCTTGGGCTTTCCAACATCCCTGCGCCCTGTGTTTCGACGAATACGATGCCGGGCGGCCGGACGTCATGTTCGTGATCCAGCGCGTGCTCGAGGTCGAGGGCAGGCTGACGCTGCTCGACCAGAATCGCGTGCTGCATCCGCACCCGGCCTTCCGCCTGTTCGCGACCAGCAACACCATCGGCCTGGGCGACACGACCGGGCTTTATCACGGCACCCAGCCGATCAACCAGGGCCAGATGGACCGCTGGAACATCGTCGCGACACTGAACTACCTGCCCCACGACGCGGAGGCGGACATCGTTCTCGCCAAGGTGCCGTCCTACGCCACCAAGGAGGGCCGCGAGCAGATCGCGGCGATGGTGGCGCTGGCCGATCTGACCCGCGCCGGTTTCGTCGCCGGCGACATCTCGACCGTCATGTCGCCGCGGACGGTGATCACCTGGGCCGAAAACGCACGCATTTTCGGGGATGTCGGCTTCGCCTTCCGCGTGAGTTTCCTGAACAAATGCGACGAGGTCGAACGCGCGACGGTCGCCGAATATTACCAGCGCTGTTTCGGAACCGAGCTGGCGGAATCGCGCATCATGGCCCCGCGCGCCTGAGGTCGGCCGCTTGCCCCAAGCGATCGCGCCGTCCGAACAGGACAATCCGATTGAGGATTTCCGGACCGTCACCGGCGCGGCGCTCCGCGCCATCTCCGAACGACCCGACATCACCGTCGCCTTCGCACCCGACGGCGTTGGCTTGCGCGGCGCCGAGGCGCGGCTGTCGCTGCCGCCGCGCGATTTGCCGCCGCGCGAGGTCGCGGTCGTGCGCGGCGAGGCCGACGCGATCGCCTTGAAGCTGCGTCACCATGACGAGGCCGTCCACCGCCGCCGGCGCCCGGCGGGGCCCGTGGCGCGGTCGGTTTTCGACGCGATCGAGCAGGTGCGCTGCGAGGCCATTGGCTCCCGGCACATGGCCGGCGTCGCCGCCAATCTTGCCGCGGTTCTCGACGAAACCTGCCGCGCGCGGCGCCTCGATGCGGTCGGGGAACGCGATCCGGCGGCGCTGGTCGACGCCGTTTCCCTTTATGCACGCGAATCCCTGACCGGACAGCCATCGCCGGCATCCGGCCGCCGGCTCGTCGATGTATGGCGGCCCTGGCTCGAGGCCCATTGCGGCCAGGACCTCACCGTGTTGCGCGACCGCCTGACCGACCAGGACGCCTTCGCGGCCGCCGCCCGCAAACTCATCCAGCATTTGAAACTCGATGAAGACGAGCCGGCGCCGGAGCCCGAACCCGAGGCCACCGCCGCCGAGGATGAAAAACCCGAGAACGGCAAGAGCGACGGCGAGGACGACTCCGACGCCGAGGCGGCTGGCGCCGGACCCGGCGAACGCCAGGATGCCTCCGGCGAGGACGCCCTCGAAGGCATGGAAGAGGAAGGCGAGGGTGACGGAATCCCCGGAATCGCCGAGGACATGGGTGATCGCCCCGGCCGCCGCATGCGCCAACCCTTCGCCCCCGGCGGCAACCGCGAGGCCGAACCCTATCGCGCCTTCACCCGCGAATTCGATGAGGAGATCGGGGCCGAGGAATTGTGCGATGCCGACGAGATGGCGCGCCTTCGGCTTCATCTCGACCAGCAATTGCTGCATCTGGGCGGCGTCATCGGCAAACTCGCCAACCGGCTCCAGCGCCGGCTGATGGCGCGGCAACTCCGATCCTGGGAATTCGATCTCGAAGAGGGGCTGCTGGACAGCGCCCGTCTCGCCCGCGTGGTCGCGAGTCCGGTTCACCCGCTATCCTATAAGCGGGAAAAGGAAACCGCCTTCCTCGATACGGTGGTTTCGTTGCTCATCGACAATTCCGGTTCGATGCGGGGGCGGCCGATCACGGTCGCGGCCCTGAGTGCCGACATTCTCGCCCGGACGTTGGAGCGCTGTGGCGTCAAGGTCGAGATTCTGGGCTTTACGACGCGGGCTTGGAAGGGCGGCCAGACGCGCGAGCGTTGGCTGGCGCAAGGCAAGCCGCCTTCCCCGGGCCGGCTCAACGATTTGCGCCACATCGTTTATAAATCGGCGGACGCACCCTGGCGGCGGGCACGCAAGAACCTCGGTTTGATGCTGCGCGAGGGCCTGCTCAAGGAGAACATCGACGGCGAGGCCCTGCTGTGGGCCTATGCCCGCTTGGTCGCCCGGCCGGAGCGGCGGCGCATCCTGATGGTCATTTCCGACGGCGCGCCGGTCGACGATTCGACGCTGTCGGTGAATTCCGGCAACTACCTCGAACGGCACCTTCGCCAGGTCATCGACTGGATCGAATCCGACCTTTCGCCGGTGCAGCTCTTGGCCATCGGCATTGGCCACGACGTAACCCGCTATTACCGGCGCGCCGTCACCATCGTCGATGCCGAGCAACTCGGCGGGACAATGATGGAAAAGTTGACGGAATTGTTCGCCGAGCCGGGATCCCGCGTGACCGGTCGGCGGTCACGCCCGCCACGAGCGCGGCGGGCGTGACGCGACCCTCGGCGATCCCGCCGCCCCATCGCATCGGCGCCGCGGGGTTTGCCCTTTGGATCGCGGCCTGGGCGCCGGCGGCTGCCGATCCCATACAGATTTTCTTCACCCCCGTTCCGCTGCAACAGGATGCGCCGGAACAAGACCGGGTTGGCGGGCTGGTTTTTCGCGGGGGATTGACCCTGACCTCAAGCGATCGCCGCTTTGGCGGGTGGTCGGATCTCCGCGTCGACGCCGACGGCAAGGGTGTCCTGATATTGTCCGATGTCGGGCGTTGGCTGCGTCTTGGGCTCGGCTACGACACACAAGGCCGGCTTTCGAACATCGAGAGCGCCGAGACCGGGCCGTTGATCGGCAAGGATCGGCAGCCGCTCGCCACGTTTTCAAACGATTCCGAAGGGCTGGCGCGCGCCGAGGATGGCGGTTGGATTGTCTCATTCGAAAACGGCCACCGCTTGTGGCGTTATCCGCCGGCGAGCCCGCCCTTCTCGCTACCGCCCGTGGACCTGCCGATGCCACCGGGCCTCGGCGATGCCAGCTTCAATGACGGCATCGAGGCGCTGACGGCCTTGGGCGACCGGCGGTTCATGGCCATCGCCGAGGGACTCTACGATGCGACCGGCGCCAATGTCGGCTGGATTGGCGGCGCCGGTGGCTTCGCGCCGCTGGCCTATGTGGCCGCGCCGGGCTTCAAGCCAACCGCGGCCGCCCAACTCCCCGATGGCGATGTCGTCGTGCTGGAGCGCCGCTTCTCGCTGTTCGGCGGATTTGGATCGCGGCTGGCGCGGATACAAGGCCGGGCGCCGGCGGCCGGCGCCCGGCTGACGGGCGCGGAAATCGCGCGCCTCCAGCCACCCTTCATCATCGAAAATTTCGAGGGTATCGACGCACGCACCGGGCCTTCCGGCGAAACTCTGCTTTATGTCGTCTCCGACGACAATTTCAGCGTGTTTCAGCGTACCCTGTTGCTGATGTTCGCCTTGGCGGCCACGGATCGTTAGGGCCGCGCTCGGCGCGTAATCGGGCGGTTAGGCCGCGGCGGCCGATTTCTTGGCCAGCGCCTTTTCCACGCGGCGCTTCAGCCGGCGGACTTCGTCATGCAAATCGGCGTCGGAGCGGGAGAGCAGCCACATGTCGAGGCCGCCATTTTTTTCCACCGTGCGGATGCCGCGCGTGGTGAGGCGAAGGCGCACGGACTGACCGAGTGCATCGGAGACCAGCGAGGCGATCTGCAAATTGGGCAGATAACGCCGCTTGGTCTTGTTATTGGCGTGGCTGACATTGTTGCCGGACAACACGCCTTTGCCGGTGACGAGACAACGCCGGGCCATGGCCAACCTCATAAAGACGGAGCGTGCGGCGCCGAAGCCCCGCGAGAGGCGCGTTTTTAAGGCAATTTGCCCCGTCCCGTCAAGCGCCGCGGCGTGGCCTCCGGGGTCAGGAGGGCGTCGAGGACGGCGCGGGCGGCGGCGCCCGTAGTCACGGCGCCGGCGCCAACATCGTGCTCCAGCTTCGCCAACAAGGCCGCGGCACGCGGATGCCCCCGCAGACGGGTCCGCACATCGGCGTCAATCTCGGCCCACAGCGCCGCCCGCGCCTGCTCGCGACGGCGCGCGGCGAGCGCATCCCCCATTCCCGGCCTGCCCCGGCGCCGCTCGATGGCTTGCCAGATCTCCTCGATACCCCTCCCCTCCAGGGCGGAGCAGGTCAGAACCTCGCGACCGCGCGCTTCGAGCAGGGTTAACGCCGAGGTATATTCCATGGCCGCGCGCCGGGCCGCCGCCTCCCACGCACCATCGGCCTTGGTGACCACGACCAAATCGGCCAATTCAACGATCCCACGTTTTATCCCCTGAAGTTCGTCGCCGCCCAACGGTGCGATCAACAAGATGAAATGGTCGACAATCCCGGCCACGTCCGTCTCCGATTGCCCGACGCCGACAGTTTCGACCAGGATCACGTCGAAGCCGGCGGCCTCGCACACCATGACGGATTCGCGGGTTCGCGGCGCGATGCCGCCGAGGGCGCCGCGACTTGGCGAGGGGCGAACGAAGGCGCGGTCGTCGCGAACCAACGCCGCCATGCGCGTCTTGTCGCCGAGGATCGATCCTCCCGACACCGGCGAGGACGGATCGACGGCGAGCACGGCGGGGCGATGCCCCCGGCCGATGAGAAACAGGCCGAGCGCCTCGATAAAGGTGGATTTGCCGACCCCGGGCGCCCCCGAAATACCGAGGCGAAGGGACGTGCCGACGCGGGACTGAAGCCGGGCGAGCAATGCGTCCGCTTCGGCGCGATGGTCGGCACGGGTTGATTCGACGAGCGTGATGGCTCGCGCCAACGCCCTTCGATCGCCTTTTTCTACCGCCGCCGCCAGGTCTTCGATCGTCCCGGACAAGGCTGGAAATTCGTTCGCCATGGAACACCTTCCGCGAGAAGACCCCGGAAATCCTTGGCCTCGCCCGCGATGACTGCCTCGCGATGAATTGTGCCGGAAAATCGGCTAGGTTATGTCACTAATTGACCGTCAACGAACTGAGAATGGTTCCTCATGAACAGCTCACGCCGCGCCGCCGTCATCATCGTTTGGGCGGGGACATTCCAGCTCCTCGCGGCGTGCACGATCGCGCCAACGCCCACGACCGAGGCATACACCCAGGGATACAATGAGGGCTGCCAAAGCGGGCGGTATTATTTAGGGCTTCCGTTTCGGTATGCGCAGGACGCGACGCGGATGAATGTCGAGGCCGATTATGCCCGCGGTTGGGACCGTGGCTACGAACGTTGTACCTTTGAAATTCTGCAACAGACGCAACGCGACACGAATATGTGAACGGAGCCTCAAGAAAAGGAAGGCGGCGACAGGGGAAGGGGATAAGTCATGGCTACACAGCCCGAGCAAGAAGTCGATACCAAGGACGACTCTTATAAGGCCGGCTACATCCAGGGTGCGGATGCGACCATGTTGGCGGTCCTGCGCCTGCTCAGCGAGGAGAACCGCACGAAATTGCGGCGTTGGATCAGGCTCGATTTGCAAAACTGGCGCGAACGCGGGGGCAAGAAGCCACCGATGCCGCCGGCGGTGTGAACCGTCGCTCGCATCGACCGCCCTGAGTTCGGATCAGGCGTTAACCATAAATTAACATTCGATTGTGGTTCGCGACGGCCACGGCCTATGATTGTCGAGAAAATGCTGGCAGGCAGAAGGCTTGTGAGGCGAGTGTGGCGATTCAAGGCATTCAGGCCGGGCTGAATTTCGGCGGCGGCCTCTCGCGGCTTTCGCAAAGCGGCGTATCCCTGCCCATCCGCTCGCCCGCCTCCAATGCCCTTTTTGCGCGGGCCGATTCGGTCGATTTTTCGGCCCGGCTGGAGACCCAGGCCGCGCGCCTGACCCAACTCAAGGAAAGCATCGGGTTAAGCCTCGATGCGCTCGGCAGCGCGAAGAAAGATCTCGCGGAATTGCGGCGTCTTACGGCGGAGCTGAGAACCACCGCGGCCAGCGCCTTGGGCGGCACCAGCCTGGCGCGCGGCGATGCCGCCGACGCCTTCAACAAGCTGCGCGACGCCGTCGACAGCTTCGTTCAAAACAATGGCAGTGGGCTGGTGAGCCTGCTGACCAACCGGCCCGAGGCCTTCGCGCTCGGCTCCGGAAGCGCCGAGGGTGGCGGCCCCACGGGGCCGGGCAATCAAGGCGGCGACTTCGCCGACCGCATCCTTCAGCGGATCGGCGACACGCTCGCCGACCGCAACGTGCCGGCCAACATCGCCGACCGCGTCGTCAACAATCTCGAAGGTGTGTTCAACCGCATCTTCATCGATCGCGCGCGTACCGGCGGCGGCGGCGATCGTCAGGCCGCACCCGGCAGCGGGACACCGACCGAAACGTCGGTCTCCGCCGGGCTGGGCTTCGTGCGCGCGCCCAACGGTTTCGTCACCGATTCCGATGTAGAAGTCGCGCTGTCGGCGATCGACCAAGCGCTCGGTCAATTCAACGCCATCGACCGCGCCATCGGCGCGGCGTCTTCCGTGCTCACCTTGCCGCTCGACGAGATGACGGCGCTGACGGATCGGTTTTCCGCGGGCGCGGACCGGTTGACGCGGGCGCGCGAAAGCGACAGCGATATCGGGTTCGCGCTTCTCAATACCCGCGCCGGCCTGAGCGGAGGATCGCAAGGGTTGGCGCCGAGCAGCGAGCGCGAAATACTCGGCCTTTTCGGCGTTCAACTCGGCGGCGTCGGTCCCTCGACCATTCTCGCCTGACGCCCTGGCGCTTTACGGGCGTTTGCGCCCGAAGACATTGGCGAACACCAGATAGAGCTTGCCGATATCCGAGGTCAGGAAGGTCGTGGCCATAAGATCGTCGGGATCGTTGTGGCGCGCCTCGATCAGCAATTTGTCGAACTGAGCCATATATTCGGTGACGTAGCGGCGGAATTCGGAATCCTCGTCGAAGCGGCGCTTCACCAATTCCGGCGTCTGGCCAAGGCGCGTCTTCAAGAGGCGCTGCACGAAAATGCCCCGATGGCCGCTCATGAAATCGCGCATGAGTGCTTCGGATACCCCGCGGTCGAAGGTGCGATTGAGGTCGATCGCCAAGGAATTGAGCGATTCGATGACCAACCGCGAGGTGCGCAGGAAGCTACCCCGCCGCATCGACAATTCGCTTTGGCGCAGGGCCTCGGCTTGCGAGGCCGCCGTGGACGACGCCGCGGCGAGCTGTACGGCCTGCTGACGGAAGGCCTCGCCGATGCCCTTGGCCTCGCCGGCCGCCTTGACCACGGCCGCGGTCAAGGTCTGCGAATGCTTGGTGAGCGTGCCGTCGACTTCGCCCACCCGCGCCACCGCGTCTTGGGTGTTGCGCGCGAGTTCGCGCGATTGACGGTCGAAACCCTGGCCGAGCGCGGCCATGCGCGTGGCCGCCTGACCGAGCGCACCCATCAATTCTTCGGCGCGCTGCCGGAACTCCGCCCCCAGGACATTGAGCCGCTGATTGCCCTGATCCGACGCCGCCGTCATTTCCTGTGCCCGCTGGACCACGGCCGCGCCGGCGTGATTGACCTTTTCAGCGGCGCGATCGGACGCCCGCGTCACCGTCGCGGCGTGGCGATCAAAGGCCGTGCCGATTTCGGCGATCTTGGCCGCGACGCGATCGGCGGCGGCGGCGAGGTCTTGCGCCTGCTGAAGCATGGTCGTGCCGGTGTCCTGAGATTGCTTAATCGCCCGGCCGAGCAATTCCTCCATGCTGTGGCCATGGCTTTGGAGCGTTTCATCGACGCCGTTGAGACTTGCGGTCGCCGCTTCCGCCGCCGCCGCGATCTCGGTTTTCCTCTGCTCGATCGCCGCGCCGACGACCCCCAACCGCACCTCTGCCGCTTCGGCCACGGCGGCGATAGCGGCCGACCGGCGATCGAGTGTGTCCGCGGCGCTGTCGAGCAACACGCCGGCTTCCTCGGCGGTCGTCGACAGCCGCTCCGCCCTTTGTTGCAGTTCCTCGCCCATCGCGGCGATTCCGGCCGCGCCGGATTCAGCCGCCGATCTCAGCGCCCTTTCGCGCTCGCCGAAGGCCTCGCCAGCGACTTGCATGGAGAGCGTCGCGCTGTCGGCCACGGCCGTCAGGTTTCCGGCCTCGCTCGCCGCCGCGGCCCCGGCC
The DNA here is from genome assembly GCA_947445225.1 of Rhodospirillales bacterium. GTDB lineage: Bacteria > Pseudomonadota > Alphaproteobacteria > CACIAM-22H2 > CACIAM-22H2 > SHVT01. The sequence continues at coordinate 5,643 of CANFCX010000060.1, read as the reverse complement.
GACCGCAGGCGGCCCGTGGTCGCGTCCAAGGTAGCGCGCAATTCACCCACGCGCGCCTCGGCGGCGAGGCTGGCGGCAAGCATGTCCGTCTTATGTTCCAGGAAGGTCTCGCCGACGCTCTCCAGGCGCTCGGCGACCGTTCGCGCGGCGTCTTCGAGTTCGCCCCCGCGCGCCACCAGCGACGCGCCGATACCTTCGATCCAAATCCCGGTGCCTTCGGCAATGACTTTCAAATCCTCGGCGCGACCGCGCATTTCGGCGCCAAAGGCGGCGATGCGGCTCGTGCCTTGGTCGCTGGCCTTCGTCAAAGCTTCCGCACGCTGCGCGAAAGCGGTTCCGGCTTGATTCATCCCCGCCGCCGTGCGCTGCGCGGCTTGGGTCAGCGCTTCCGCTTGCTGCGTCATCACCGCCCCGGCCGCATCCGTGCGGCGGGCAATGTCGTCGATCGACGCACCCATTCTTTGGACCTCGGCCCGCAGGGCCTCCTCGACCGCGCTCAATTTCGCCACGGCGTGTTCGGAGGTGCGTTCCAGCGCATTGCCGCGTTGGACAAGAATTTCCGCCGCGCCGGTTAGGCGGGCTTCGGCCTCGCCGGCGGTGATGGCGAGTTCGGCGGCGCGGTTGCCGATGACCTCGCCAACCCGGTCAAGCCCACCCGTGGCGTCATTGGCGGAGGCGACGACCTCGGCCGCGCGGCGGACCATTTCGCGCCCGGTGTCCTGTAGTTGCGCGGCGGCGACGCTGGAGACCGCGGTCAACTCCGAGGCCCGGCGCGCGAGTGTATCGCTCGCCTTGTCGATGCGCGCGGCGGCTTCCTGTGCCGCCAGGTCGAGTTCTTGCCGGCGTTGTCCCAAGGCCTCCGCGATCGCCGCAACCTGGCCGTCGGCCGCCTGCGCGGCGTCCGCAACCTGGGCCGCCCGGCTTTCCATGGCCACGCCGGCCTCGTCCAGACGCACGGTGGCCCGCGCGGTCGCGGCGTCGAGGTCTTGGGCACGCGCGCCGAGAGCAGCGGCGATTTCGGTGACTCGGGTTTCCGCCACATCGGCCGCCGCACCCATTTCATCGGCGCGCCGGGACAAGGCATCGCCGACTTCGCCCACGCGCGCCCCGGCCAGGGCGGCAGCCGCGGCAAGCGCGGCGGCCTGGCGGTCGAGACCGGTGCCGATTTCCGCGACCCGCACCTGCGCGCGCTCCGTCGCCAGATCGAGGTCGCGACCGCGCGCCGCCAAGCCGTCGCCGACCGACGCGACGCGCTGGCTCGCCTCTTCCGCCGCGGATACGACATCGCTGGACCGCCGACCCAGAGCCTCACCGACTTCGCCCAACCGGGCCGTCGCCCGTTCGGCGACAACGGTCACCTCCGTCGATCGCCGCGCGAGAGCCTCGCCAGCCTCGCCCAAGCGGGCGGCCGCGCGGTGCGTCGCCGAATCAAGATCGCGGGCGCGGTGGCCAAGGGCCTCGCCAAGCCCCTGAACCCGCGCCGTGGCGCGATCGGCGATGACCTCGACCTCCACGGCGCGTTTGTCCAAGGCCTGCCCGGTCGTGGCCAGGCGTTGCGCGGCGTGGTCGGTGGCGGCGTCGAAATCATGCGCGCGCCGCGAAAGGTCCTCGCCCACGGCCGCAAACCGAGCCGTCGCGCGATCCGCGACGGCGTCGGTCTCCGCCGATTGCTGGCGCATGACCTCGCCCGTGTGGGCCAATTGCCCAACCGCCTGTCCCGAGAGGTGAGACAATTCTTGGGCGCGTTGACGCAAGCCATCGGCGGCGCCATCGAGACGAAGGGCGCCTTCGTCGCTGGCGCTGTTCAATTCCTGCCAACGCTGCCGGAACACCTCGCCGACCTCCTTGATCTGCGATGCGGCCTGTTCCGATGTAACGAGCAAATCCTGGGCGCGCTGGCGGAAAACTTCGGTCACCACCTTGACGCGGCCGGTCGCGCCGTCGGCCGCCGTGGTCACGGCTTGCGCCTGTTCGGCGATCAACGCCGCCACCTGATTGGTGCGTGCGCCCGCTTGATCGAGCGAGGCGGCAAGGTTGCGCATCTGGTCGCGCAAGGCGCCATCGACGGTGCCGACTTGGGCGGCGGCGGCGGACGCCGCCTGCGCCAGGCTGTCGGAGGTTCGCCGCAAATCTTCGCCGATTTCGTGCAAGCGGATCGTCGTCTGTTGCGACGCGGCCGCGAGATCGCGGGCGCGCTGGTCGAAGCCTTCACCGACGGCGGCAATGCCGGCAACCGCGTGTTCGGATGCCTCGCGCAATTCCACCGAGCGATTGCGGAAGGCATCGCCAACTTCGCCAATTAAGCCACCGGCATCGTTGGCGGCCTTGGTCACCTCCAACACGCGGTCGCGAAACATCTGGGCGATTTCGGTCATCCGGTTCGTCGCCCGATCCGAGGCGCCGTCCAGTTCCTGCCGGCGTTGATGGAAGGTTTCGGCCGATTCCCGCAGACGTTGGCCGACGCGATCGGCCGATGATTCAAAATCGCCGGTTTGTTGAGTCAGCGACTCGCCGACGCGACCGAGACGATAAACGGCTTGATCGGCGGCGGAGCCGACTTCTTGCGCCTGGCGCCGCAACGCCTCGCCGGCCGATTGCGCGCGCCCGGCGACGTCGTCGATGATTGCCGCCGCTCCGCCCGAAACCGAGCGGAAGGCCGCGTCGATATCGCCGATCCGCGCGGAGGCGCCGTCGGTGGCGGTCATCAGCTCCTGGGTCTGGCGCCGGAAGTGTTCGCCGACCTCCCCCATGCGGCCGAGCACGGTCGTCGTCGCGGCGTTCAGGTCCTGCGCCTGACGGCGCACCGATTCGCCGATTTCGGCGAGGCGTTCTCCCGAGGCGCCGGTGGCCGCGGCCATGACTTCGGCCTGGCGGCGCATGGTCAACTCGCTGTCCTTGGTCTGGTCGGTCAGGCGATCGGCCACGAGCGTAAGGTCGTCGGCGCGGCGCTGCAGCGAATCGGTCATTTGGTCGGCGCGCGACAAAGCGCGTTCCGACGCCTCGTTTAGTTCCTGGGCGTGGCGGCGGAAAGAATCGGCGACGCCGACGGCCCGCGCCACCGCCCGATCGGCGGCGGCGGTCATGTCCTCGGCCTGCCGGCGCAGGGAATCGCCGATCTCGGCCGCGCGTACCGCCGCGCGTTCCGACCCGGCCGCAAGCTCTTGCGCCTGGCTCCCCATCGCTTCACGAACGGAGTCGGCTTGAACCGCGGTTTGGCGCGATGCGGTCGTCAGTTCCAGCACCTGACGTTCGAGAGAGGCGGCGATGGCCCGGGCGCGTTCCGCCGCCTCGTTGGAGGCGGTCACCAGGGCGGTCGTCTGCTGAAGGCCGGCATCGTTGATCTGCTGCGCCCGGCGGGCCACGGTGTCGGACAGGCGGGCGAGATCGCCGGCCTGCCAGCGCAGGGCCTCGCGCATTTCGGCGGCCTGGGATTCGGCCTTGCGGCACAGCTCCGCCAATTCCGACCGGTGTTCATCCACCGTGGCGCTGATGTCCTGCATGCGGCCGCCGGCGAGTTCGGACGCCTCGGCCAGTTCGCGGGCTTGTTGGCGCAGGGCGACGAGCACGGCGCTGACGCGCGCCGCGCCGTCTTACGTCGGGTAGGTCAAAAGGCGAATCTGCCGGTTGAGTTCGCCGGTGCCGTCGCGCAGATCGCGGCCACGCTCCACGAAGGCGACGAGGAGCCACAGGAAAATGAGAGGCGCCACAATGCCGGCGATGACGATGCCCAGCTCATGCGGCAGCAATTCACCCAGGACGCCCCAGCCGTATTGAGCCTGAATGTAGGCAAAAGCGGCAAGCAGCCAAACAACGGTCAGCACGATGCCCAGGACCACCGGTTTGGTAAAACGTTCCCACGGGGTTTGCGGACCCGGGTCCTGATCGACCGGGCCGCTATAGACCAGCGCGCGCGAGCCGCCGCCGGAACCGAAACGGAATCGCCAAGCCGATTCCGCGCCCGCTCCCGGATTGACGGATTCGAACCCCCTGTCGGTGGCGCGATCGGTCATGTGTCGTCCTCCCCGATGCCGCTCAACGCTGATTTGCGCGCCGCGTTGAAATCGGCTCGCGCCGGCGTTCGGCCGGCTTGTCCTTCTTCCGCGGGTGTTGAGCGATGTTGTCGCGTATAAGGCGCAGAACTTCGGCGGCCGCCTTCGGAATGCCGGTGCCCGGCCCATAGACCGCCGCGACGCCCGCACCTAAAAGCTCGGCATGGTCCCGTGCCGGAATGACCCCACCGCATACCACCAATATGTCGCCGGCGCCCATCTCCTTGAGCGCGCCAATCAACAACGGCACCAATGTCTTGTGGCCGGCCGCCAAGGACGACACGCCGATGACGTGCACGTCGTTTTCGACGGCCAGGCGGGCGGCCTCCTCCGGGGTCTGGAACAGCGGGCCGATATCCACGTCGAAGCCGATATCGGCGAAGGCGGTCGCGATGAGTTTAGCCCCCCGGTCATGGCCGTCCTGGCCGAGCTTGACCACCAGCATGCGCGGGCGCCGGCCTTGTTCGGTCGCGAACGCCGCGGTTTCGCGCATGATGGCGGCGAAATCCCGGTCCCCCGCATAGGCCGCGCCATAAACGCCGGAAATGCTGCGGACGACGGCGCGGTGTCGGGTGAAAACCGATTCGAGCGCGCTGGAAACCTCACCCACCGTAGCCCGCGCCCGCATCGCCACGATGGCGCCATTCAGCAAATTGCCGCCGCTGCGTGCCGTGGCAACCAGCGCCGCCAGTGCTTCGCCGCAGACCGCCTCGTCGCGGCCGGCGCGCAGCGCCTTGAGGCGCGCGATCTGGGCCTTCAACACTTCGGCGTTGTCGATTTCGCGGATGTCCAGGGGTTCGGCGTCCTCCGGCCGATAGAGGTTGACGCCGACGATGACCTCCTCGCCGCGATCGATCCGCGCCTGCCGGCGGGCGGCGGCGGTTTCGATGCGGAGTTTGGGCAGCCCGGCCTCGACCGCCTTGGTCATCCCGCCCATCGATTCGACTTCGTCGATCAGGGCGGTCGCCGCCGCGGCGACGCTGGCGGTCAGGCTTTCGACGAAATAACTGCCGGCGAGCGGATCGACGACATTGGGAATGCCGGTCTCGTGGGCGAGGATAAGCTGGGTGTTGCGCGCCACCCGCGCGGCGGTCGCGCTCGGCAACGCCAGCGCTTCGTCGAAGGCATTGGTGTGCAGGGACTGGGTGCCGCCGAGCACCGCCGCCAGCGCCTCGTATGAGGTGCGAACGATGTTGTTGTAGGGGTCCTGCGCGGTCAGGCTGACTCCCGAGGTTTGGCAGTGCATGCGGAGCGCGAGGCTCGCCGGATTCTTGGGGGCAAAGGCCTGGATCATCCGCGCCCACAGCAGCCGCGCCGCGCGAAGCTTGGCGATCTCCATGAAGAAATTCATGCCGACGCAAAAGAAAAAGGACAGGCGCGGCGCGAAATCGTCGATGGCCAGGCCGCGCCCGAGGGCGGCGCGGACATAGTCCAGCCCATCGGCCAAGGTATAGGCAAGTTCCTGAACCGACGTCGCCCCGGCTTCCTGCATATGGTAGCCGGACACCGAGATGGGATTGAATTTGGGCAGGTGCCGCGCGGCGTATTCGATGATGTCGGCGACGATCCGCATGCTCGGTTCGGGCGGATAGAT
>CANFCX010000059.1 GCA_947445225.1 Rhodospirillales bacterium | reverse complement strand
AGCTCTTCGATATGGGCCTCCATCGCCGCGCGATTGCGTCCGGTCCAGCCGGCGATCACGAGGTGATCGACGCGGACGCGGCGGAGACCCGATCCGCTGCGGTCGATGCATTGAAAGGCCAGCCGGGCACCCGCCATTGACGGGCCTAATTATTTACCGTTAGCATAAAGCTAATTTACAAAGCTTTTTGACAAAGGCAAGGAGGGTGGTGAGGTTGGCCGATTTTCCGCGCAACGCCGCGCCCTCGGCCGCGGCTCCGAGCCGCCCTGCCGCCGCCGCGGAGGTCGCGTCGGATGTGAGCCTGCCGCGGACGGTGTCCCGCCCGCCCTTGCTCCGGGGCGGATCGGATCGGGAATTCCGCCGGTTCGTGCATCGCCTTCTCGCCTTTTCGGCGCGCTTGGAAACCGTGCGTTCGCGATTTGGCGCGCAAATCGGGCTGACCGGCATCCAGTACACGGCCTTGATCTCGGTGGCCCATCTGTCGCGCGATGGCGAAATCGGCGTGAAGCAGATCGCCGATCATCTCGGCCTCAGCGGGTCGTTCGCCACACTCGTCATCGGCCAACTCGTCCGCCTGGGACTGGTCGACAAGGGTCCCCATCCGGCCGACCGGCGCCGCGTCCAGCTGACGGTGCCGGCGAAGGGCCTCGCCCTTCTGCGACAGCTCGCCCCGGTGCAACGCCAGGTCAACGATGTGATGTTCGCGCCTTTGGACGGCGAGAAATTCCGCGCCTTGAACCAAATCCTGACCGATCTTTTGCGCAGCGGCGACGCGGCGGTGGAACTGGTGCGCTATCTGACCAGCCGCGTCGGGGATCCGTCCGACGATACCGCGCCTGTGTCGAGGTCGGCGCGATGAACGACACCCTCGACCCGCGCGCCTTGCGTGTCGCCCTTGGGCATTTCGCCACCGGCGTGGCCGTGGTGACGGCATCGGCCGCATCCGGGCCGCCCATTGGCATGACCGTCAATTCCTTTAGCTCGGTGTCGCTCGATCCCCCGCTGATTCTGTTCAGCATCGACAAACGCGCCTTCAGCCTGGACGCCTTTCGCGCGGCCCGCGGTTTCGCCGTTAATGTCCTGTCCGGGCATCAGCGCGAGCTGTCGGCCCGTTTTGCCCATGCGCTCAGCGACAAATGGGTCGGCGTTGGTTTTCACGTCGGCCATTACGGGGCGCCCTTGCTGCAAGGGGCGCTGGCCCATTTCGAATGTGTACCCTGGGCCGATTACGACGGCGGCGATCATTTGATTTTCGTCTGCCGCATCCTCCGCTTCGCGCTGGCCGGCGGCAGCGACCCCTTGGTCTTTTTCGCCGGGCGCTACGCCACGCTCGAACGCGGCGGACTACCGCAGGAAGCCCAAGAAAACGGCGCGCAAGCCGGCGGAACGATCGACATGCGAGGACGGCCATGATTAGGAACGGCGACACCTACCGCACGTCGCTGCGCGACGGTCGGCAGGTCTATCTCGACGGCGGCATCGTCGGCGATGTGACCCGGCATCCCGCCTATCGCAACGCGATTGCGTCCGCCGCCCGGCTCTATGAATTCCAGAGCCAGCCGGACAACGCCGAGACCATGACCTACACCACGCCGGACACACGCCAGATCGCCAACCGCATCTGGGAATTGCCGCAAAGTTATGAACAGCTCGTCAGCCGCCGACGGGCGCTGGAGGCCTGGGCCGAGCTGCATGCCGGATTCCTCGGCCGGTCTCCCGACCATGTCGCGTCCTGCATCGCCGGCATGTTCATGGGGATCGAGACCTTCGAGGCTTATGACGCCAAACGTGCCCGCGCGCTGGCCGAGTATTATCGCTTTGCCCGCGACAACGACTTGTACCTAACCTACGTCATCATCAATCCGCAGGCCGATCGTTCAAAGGCCGCCCATCAGCAACAGGGCGAATATCTAAGCGCGGGTGTGGTCGACGAAGACGCTTCGGGTCTCACCGTGCGCGGCGCCAAGATGCTGGCGACCGGCGGCATCATGGCCAACGAGATTTTCGTCACCTGCATTCAGCCGCTGCAGCCCGGCGACGAAAAACACGCTTTATCCTTCGCCGTACCGATGAACGCCAAGGGCCTGAAAATCCTGTCGCGCAAATCTTACGAGGCCGCCGCCGACAATGCGTTCGACAGCCCGATGTCGAGCCGCTTCGACGAAAACGACGCCTTGATCTATTTCGACGACGTCAAGGTGCCGTGGGAGCGCGTCTTCGTCGATCGCAGCATCGAGATGTGCCAGAAGCAGTTCCACGCGACGCCGGCGCATGTGTTTCAAAACTACCAGGCGCAGGTGAGGCTGGCGGTGAAAACCAGGTTCCTCGCCGGCATCGCGCGCCGCATCGCCGAAATCAACGGCATCGTCAACATGCCGCAGGTCCGCGAGATGCTCGGACAATTCGCGGCCGAAGTCGCGCTGGTGTCGGCCATGGTGGCGGCGATGGAGGCGAAGGGCGCCATGCAGGGCCGTTATTTCGTACCCGATCGCCACACGCTTTACGCCGCGCAGGTGTTGACCCAGCAGCTCTACGGAAAGCTGATCATGACCCTGCGCGAGTTGGCCGGCGGCGGCATGATCATGCTGCCCTCGCATCTGCGCGACTTCGCCAACCCGGAAATGGCGGAGCTGATCGGCAAGACGCAGCAATCGCCCGCCGCAAACGCACGCGACAAGGTGAAGTTCTATCGCCTGGCCTGGGACGTCGTGGGTTCGGAATTCGCCTCGCGCCACACCCAATACGAAATGTTCTACGCGGGCGCCCAGTTCGTGACCAAAGGCCATTCCTTTCGTACCTTCGACTGGGCGGGGGCAACCGGCATGGTCGACAGAATCCTGAGTGAATACGATCTCGACGGCGAGTTGGCGAAGCTTGCATCGAAAGCGGCAGAGTAGGGGCGAGGTTTTCCGATGGCGGTCAACAAGGCGCATGATGAATTCCATCCCGTCGATCTCGATTCGGGATGGGAGGTTCCGCCCGGTTATCCTGCGGGCATTCAGCAGAAAATCCTCGCGGGCGCCTTGGACGAAACCAAGAAACGCGGCAGCCGCACGCGGTTGTTGAGGTTCCTTCCCGGCGTCTTCACCACGGCACCTTTCGTCCACGATTATTGGGAAGAAGTCTATCTGATGAGCGGGGATCTGGTTGTCGGCAACGACGCCAAAGGCAAGGGCGGCCAATCCTTTTCTCCCAACACCTATGCCTGTCGGCCTCCCGGCGCCGCGCACGGCCCCTTTCGGTCGGATGGGGGATGCCTGCTTCTCGAAATCCACTATTACGATCCGGTTTAGGCTGACAACGGGCGGCGAGGAAACCAGGGGGACGGCATCGTGAACACCGCGGTTCTTGGATTCGGACGGGGAGGGTTTTGGCAAGGACGCCGCCAGTTCCTGCTGCCCAGCTTCGTCATCGCCATCACACTCTTGCTCATCCTGCTCCCGCTCGGCCTGATGCTGTTGTTCAGCTTCCGGGACGGGACGCCGTGGAACCCGGGTGGGCTGACCCTCGATAACTATGTCGATGCCTATACCGACGACGACACGCTCGTGGTTTTCGGCAACACCCTGGTGCTGGGCGTCGCCAGCACGATCATCTCCATGACCGTCGCCATTGTCTTTGCCTTCCTGACCGAACGCACCGACCTGCCCTATCGCAACGTAGCCTGGGGTCTCATGCTCGTTCCCATCGCGATGCCGGGGTTGTTGTTCGCAGTGGCGTGGACGATCTTGCTGAGCCCGCGCATCGGCATCTTCAACGTCTGGCTGCGCGAATTCGCCGGCCTTTTCGGATTCGAACCCACCGAAGGCCCCTTCAATATCTACACGATGACCGGGATGATCGTGCTGGAGGGTCTGCGCGGCGTCACCACGGCGTTCCTCATCATCGTGGGCGCTTTTCGCGCGATGGACCCGAGCCTGGAGGAAGCCGCGCGCACCTCCGGGGCATCGAGCGCGACCACCTTTTTTCGCGTGTCGCTGCCGGTGCTGACTCCGGCGCTCCTCGCCGCCACGATGTACAGCTTCATGACCCATCTGGAATCGCTGGAAATTCCAATCGTCCTTGGGCTTCCGGCCCGGGTCTACGTCTTCCCGACCTATATCTACTTCACGACTCAGCGTTATACGCCGCCGGAATACGGCCTGGCCGCGGCGCTGGGCGCCACGTTCCTCGTGATCAGCATCATCCTCGTCTATTGGTATCGGCGCATCGTCGGGCAGAGCAACCGCTTCGCCACGGTGACGGGCAAGGGCTACCGGCCGCGTGTTATTCCGCTCGGGCGCTGGCGTATCCCGCTGTTCATCCTGTTCTGCGTTTTCTTCATGTTGACCATCGGCGCGCCGGCTTTGGCTTTGCTGTGGAGTTCGTTCCTGCCGATCCCGATGGCCCCGTCCTGGGACCTGATCGACAGCCTCACGCTCCGCAACTACACGCGGGTGTTGGCCGACAAGGCGGTGTGGGGGGCGTTGTGGAACACCGTTCTGATTTCCGTGGGCGCGGCCACGTTTACCATGGCCTTGGCCGTGACCACGGCGTGGGTGGTGGTGCGCCTCAAATCGCGCTGGGCCGGCGCGCTCGACGCGGTTGCCTTTCTGCCGCATTCGCTGCCCGGCATCGTCATCGGCATATCGCTGATTTTCCTGGTCATCCAGCCGCCCTTCGACCAGCTCCAGCTCTATGGCTCGCTCACCGTCGTCATCCTGGGCCTGACGATCAGCTACCTGTCATTCGGTTGCCGCATGATGTCGGCGGCTTTGTCCCAAATTCAGTCCGAGCTGGAGGAGGCCGCCACCGCGTCCGGCGCCAAATGGCGCGTGACCATGCAGCGGATCGTGCTGCCGCTGCTTCTGCCCGGACTGGTCGGCGGTTGGATTTGGGTGGTGACCCACGCGCTGCGAAATTTGTCGATTCCGCTGTTGCTGAGTTCACGAGACAACAAGGTGATCTCGGTTCTGATGTGGCATACCTGGGACGACGGCGCCCCCGGCAAGACCGCGGCGATCGGGGTCGGGCTGATGCTGGCGCTGGGCATCCTCACCGTCGGCGGACGTTGGCTCGTCAGCCGCCTCGGGCGCCAGCAGGAAAGCTGAAGCCTCCCCAGTCGGGGGGCGAAGCCCGACCGATCCGGAGTCCCCGCCACGCCTAGGCTACCTGATGAGGTGGCAGCGATCGGCGGGGACATGGACAAAAACCCGTTCACCCGCCACGAAGGGCTCGTAAGGATTGAAGCTGACGCGCAGCCGGTGCTGCTTGATCTCGACTTCGCCGTCGATGAAGGTGCCGAGGAAGGTGACGCGCCGCACAACGCCCTCGAAGACGTTCTCCATCGCCGCCGGCCGTTCCCGGCTGCACACCGCCGCCTCCGGGCGAATGGCGACGGTGGCATCGGCCTGGCCGTCGACATGTTCGTCGCGCAGCGCAATCATGCCCATCGCCGTCTCCACCTGAACCATGGGTCCGGCGCGCACGATCCGTCCCGCGATCGTGTTGGCGATGCCGAGGAACGACGCCACGCGTTTGTCCATGGTCTTGGCATAGACCTCTTGCGGATGGCCGAGTTCGACGATCAAGCCGTCCATGATGACGCCGATGCGGTCGGACAGGGACAAAGCCTCGAGCTGATCGTGGGTGACGAAAAGCGAGGTGATGGACAGCGACCGCGTCAGTTCCTTGAGTTCGAACCGCATTTCCTCGCGCAGTTTGGCGTCGAGATTCGACAGAGGCTCGTCGAGCAGAAGCAGCTTCGGACGGCGCACAAGGGCGCGCGCCAACGCCACGCGTTGTTGCTGCCCGCCCGAAAGCTGCGTGGCCGGGCGATCGGCGTAGTCTTCCATTTGGACCTGGCGCAGGGCTTCGCGCACCGAATCCCGAATCGCCGCTTTCGACAGCTTGTCGCCACGATGCCCGTATTGAAGCGGGAACGCGACGTTCTGAAACACCGTCATATGGGGCCAGATCGCATAGGACTGGAAGACCATGCCGATGGGCCGCTGATCGGCGGGCACGCGGATTCCACGCGCGGAGGAAAAGACGCACTGGCCGTCGATATGGATTTCACCGCTTTCGGGATGTTCCAGACCGGCGACGCAGCGCATGGCCGTGCTTTTGCCCGAACCGCTCGGCCCCAGCAGCGTGAAAAAGGTCCCCGCCGACACTTCGAAACTGACGCCGCGCAGCGCCGCCACCTTCCCGCGGTCCAGGGAATAGGATTTCTTGAGGTCGACGATCCTCAGCACGTGGAATTTCCTTCGCTTTGACGGAAGCCGCCTGGTGAGGCCATCACTCGGCCTCGGCCAGGACGGCAATCGCTTCCATCTCGACCAACATATCGGGGTTCTTGAGCTGCACATAGGCGGAGGACCGCGCCGGCAAAGGCTCCGGCATCAGTTCGCGGTAGACATCGTTGAAGGCGGGCGCGTCTTCGGGATTACGCAGAAACACCGTGACCTTCACCACATCGGCGAGCGTGGCTCCGGCTTCTTCCAATATCGCGCCGATATTGCCGATGCAGCGCCGCGCCTGATCGCGGATGTCGCCCATCTTCCCGGTTTCCCGGTTGCGCCCGGCCTGACCGGAGGTGAACACCATGTTGCCGACCCGGATCGCCTGGTTGAAAGGACCGGTCGGCGTTGGCGCTTGATTCGTGCGAATCGCCGTTTTCCGCATCGATGCCCCCATCAAAATGCCCGGCGCCTAACGCTTGAGGACGCCGAGAGACTCGACCGTCGCCCGCGCGATGGCATCGTCAACGTCCGGCGAACCGCCGCCAACGCCGATGGCGCCAATGCAGGCCGATTTTTCAAAGATCGGGTAGCCGCCCTTATTCAGGGTGACGCCGCCGGGAATGATCTCGACCAGGCTTTGCGCAAACAGGGGGCGATCCTGCCATTGTTCCATCAGGTCGGCGGTGGGCTTGCGAAAGGCCGCGGCCAGACGCGCCTTGCCCGCCGCCATATAGGGGCCGTGCCACGCCTCCGCCTTGCCGCGCGCGATCAGAACGGGATGGCCGGCGGCGTCCATGATCGCCACACTGACCTCCACGCCGCGTTTTTTGCCGATGGCTTTGGCCTTCTTGACGAAGGCGAGCGCGCGTTCGTAATCCATGCCCCGTCCCCCGGTCGCTACCCGAATTAACCCATGCGCAGATAGGTTTCGGCGTTGCCTCCCAGCAGCTTGCGCATCGCCACATCGCCCAGCACGTTTTGCCAGGCGAGCACGTTGTCGACCGAATTGGGCCAATCGCATTCGGGGTGCGGAAAGTCCGATGCGTACATCAGGCAACCATCGCCCAGGATATCGTTCACGGCCTTGGTCATCAGCGGGCCTTCATGGGTCTCGATGGCACAGAAAATCTTGCCCATCTTCGCGTATTCGGTGGGCAGGTGTTTGAGCTTCTTGACCGCGCCCTTGACGTAATGGACCTGGCTGTCCAGGCGCAGCAGCCAATTGGGCAGCCAACCGTGACCGGTCTCCGAGAACCCGATGCGTAGGCGCGGGTAGCGGTCGAAAAGCCCGCCGGCGATGACGTAAGCCACCATGCGTTGCGCGCCCCAGGGATGCGCCGCCGTGCGGGCGATCGCGGCGTTGCCCCAAATGTCGCGGTAGCCCGGAAAATAGGGCGGCTCATAAAAAAAGCTGTGATGCATGATCGGCAGATCGAGTTCGTTCATGGCTTCCCAGATCGGATTGAGATCGGGATCGTCCACGGGTGTGCCTTCGGGCAACACCGGCCAAACGCACGACACCCAGGGCTCCTTGCCCCGTTTCTTCAATTCGGCCACCGACCAATTCACGTCGGCGGCGGTGAGCAGGAGCAGACCCTTCAATCGTTTGGTGTCGGAGCTGCAGAAATCGGCCATGTAGGTGTGATAGGCGTCGTAGAGCCCGGTCGAGATACCGGGGTCGAACGCCGAGCTGGCCGAGGCCCAGGTCCCGGGAATGAGCACGTTGACGTCGACGCCTTCCTTGTCCATGTCGAGCAGGCGGCCGGTCGGGTTATCGTGCTGGATACGCTCATGCGGCGTGGCCGTTGAGGTATTTTCGACGCGGCCCTCCAGTGCCCCGGCGCCGCCCTTTTCGCCCTTGTTCTCAATCGCCTTTTCCCCGGCAATGCGGCTATAGGGCATCGCGCTGACTTTCACCGTCGTCCACGGCCCGGTGGGATGGCCACGGCCGGGCGGCGAGTTCATGGTCCGCACGTAAGGTCTCATCTCATCCCAACGCGCCTTGATCGCCTTGCCGGCGTACCGGTGCAGGACCTCGAGCGAGGGAGTCACATGGGTATCGGTATCGATAACCCGGTAGCCTTTCCGCATCGTCCATTCTCCTCGGAATTCTTGGAAGAATTCTAAGCTTCGGGCAGCTCGGCCAGAATGACGGTTTGAGTATATCTCTATAGGAAAAACCTATATCCATGGCCCATGAACGACCGCCAACTGCGTTATGCCCTGAGCGTCTGGCGCGAACGCAGCTTCAGCAAGGCCGCCGAGAAGCTGAACGTCTCCCAACCCTCGGTGAGCGCCCAACTGCACAGCCTTGAGGGTGAACTCGGCTTCAAGTTGTTCCGCCGCACCGGACGCGGCGTCCTGGTCACTCACAAAGGCCAGACCTTCCTGCACCGCGCCAGCCAGGTGATCGACGAATTTCTCGACCTGTCCGACCGCGCCAGACAGCTCCGTGGCGGCCCGCCGGTGTCCTTCGCCATCGGCTTCAGCTCATCGGTGGCGCAGGCCATGGTACCGGCGGCGATGACGGCGCTGGCTCCGGTGTTGCCGCGCGTGCGGATAGAAACGATCACCTGCCCCACCCGCCGCGTCCTGCGCTTTGTTTCCGAGGAACGACTCGACGCCGGGATAACCATCGAGGCCAGCCCGCGCGACCTGCCGGCCAATGTGCGGACCGAACGCTTCGGGAGTGTCGCCATCGTCCTGGTCGTGGCGCCGAAACACCGGCTGGCGCGGTCCAACGCGCCCGTCGATTTGACGAGGCTCGTCAACGAAAAGCTGATCGTTCACGAACCCGATATCGGTTATGGCCAGCAGATTCAAACGCTGCTAGCCGATCGCGGATTGCGGCTGAACGTGGCCGCCGTGGCCGACAACGCCGAGACGATCAAACTCATGGTTCGGTCCGGCGTTGGACTCGCCCTTTTGCCGCGCAGTTGCGTCGAAGAGGACAACCCCGCCGCCTTTCGAGTCATTCCGATCCTCCCGCAACTGGAGCTGCCGATGACGCTGGTTCGCGCGGACCGCGTGCCGTCCCCGGCCGAGGAACGCTACTTCCAGCTTTTGCGCCAGGGTCTGAGCGACGTGCAGAGCGCCCGCGATTTGACCCCGGCCATTTGAGCCATCGATGCAAACCGATTCGCCCCCACCCATGACGGCCTCGGCCTCGGCCTCGGACCAACCGCCCGACCGCGGAAAACTGTCGGTTGGCGCGCTCGGCCGGGCGGTGCTGGCCATCTTGCCCGCCTTCTGGGTCACGTTCGGATTGCTGTCGATCCTGGCACAGCTTATCCCCTCGGCCGCCATTCGCGACGCCGTGTTAACGGCATTCGCCCGTGGCGACCTGACCCATGACGATGCGCCCTGGCTGGATGCCGAACGCGGAACCAACCAATACGATGACTGCCTGGTCTTTTCGATGCCGCTCCTGCGCACCGGCAACATCGTCGAGGATGCGGTCTCGCCGCGCATCATCCATGCTTGGTGGACGGATGACGGGCGTTGGCTGAGCGAATGCCAGACCCTGCATGAGATCGCGGCCGGCACCCTGCCGGAAGAGATCGCCGCCGACGCGGCGCCCTTTCACCGATACCTGCATGGCAGCATGGTCGTGGCGAGTCTGATGCTGCCGGTCTTCGGCGTATCCACGATGCGCGTGGTCCTCAAAGCGGCCTGCTATGCGCTCCTCGGCTTCATCATGCTGCGGTCGCTCTTGGATGGGATCGCGGCTTTGCGGCGACAGCGGGATTGGCGACAACGGACGCGGCTGACGAATGTGGGAATTGGCGCCGTGGCCACGGTCTTGGCGCTGTTGTACGGCCTGCCCTATTTCGGCCAGTCGGTCGCGCATGGACCGTCTGAAATCGTGCTCTTCGGATTCCTGATTTTCTGCACCTACGTCAACCTAGCGACCGCCCCGCCCTTTTTGTTCTTTGCCGCCATTCTCCTTTTCGCCTGTTTGACCAGCGCCTTTGGGTTCATCTTCCACCCGCTGCCGATGGGGCTCGCGGTCCTCGTCGGCATCTTGTCGCTGCAATCGCAACAAGGAACGCGCCCGCTGGATTTTGCCCGGCGGTTGGTCGCGGGAGGAGCGGTCTACACCGGCGGCGTGGCGGGTTGCCTGTTGTTAAAACAGGTGCTTGCCGGAATCGTCTTTGAAACGCCGGTGTGGGCGCCGTTCTTCGACCAGGTTTTCTATCGGATGTCCGGCGAAACCGGATATGAGCGCGACAATCTGAGCCAGCTCGCCACGAACCTCTATGTCTGCCTGCCGAACCTAGGGATTGGGTCCCCGGCGGTGGCGACGGCCATCGTCGGCCTGTCGATGGGTATCCTGATCGCCGCCCTGGCCGCCATCGCCGTCACCCGCGGGCCTTGGGCGCCAACGCTGCAAATTGGCGGTTTGGCGCTGTCGGCGCTCGTCATCCTTGGTTGGTTCGTCATGTTCCGGAACCACACGATCATCCATGCCTGTTGGCAGGTCCGCCTGCTCGCCTGGCCGATCGCGACTGGACCGCTGGCAGCCCTGCTCCTCTACGCGGCCTTTCGTTTCGAGAAGCCGGGGTCGGCTTAAGAATGCCTCAATCGTCCTTGAATTCCTTGGGCCGGCCGTCGATGCCGGATGCGCGGCGTTTTTCGACGAGCTGTTGGAACAACGCCCGTGTCTCGTCGATGCTCGCGATCGGTTTGTCGGCGAAGGCGTCGTTGGGCCAGCCGATGAATTGCCCGTATTCCTTGGCGAATAGCTCCGCCCGGATCGACACCGGATGGAAAGGCCGCCCCCGGGCGCGGCGCAATTGATTGAGATCGACCGGGCTCTTGATCGTGGCCTCGCCGGGCCCGGCGATCTTGTTGAGGATCGAGCCGTCGAAAGTGTGGATCGCGGAATCGCCATGAGTGCCGTGAAGACCACGCTTGGCGCCCTCATACATGCCGATATTGGCCATCGCGAGATAACATTTGTTTTCGTAGGCCCGCGTCGCCCGCATGCTTTCCCAGACGCGCACATCGCCATGGCTGAGATTGTGCGGCTCCGAGGTCAGATGGCACAGAATCTCGGCGCCGTTCATCATCGTGCAGCGCGCGTTTTCCGGATAACCGAGTTCGCCGCAGGTCAGAAGGCCGATGCCGCCCAGTTCGGTGCGCGCCACCGGAAACAACGCCTCGCGGCCGTATTTGGCGACGAACTGGGTGTAGATGTCGGCCGGGGTCGTATAGGGGAACACCCAGGCATTGTTGTCGTTCTTCCAATGTTTGATGAGCAGCTTGCCGTCCGGCCCGATCAGGAACGAGCAGTTGAAGAAGCGCCCGGGAAAGTCGGGATGCACCTCCATCATGTTGGCGGCGATATACAGCTTCAGTTCCTTAGCCTTTTCGGCGATCAAATCGGTATAGGGGCCGGGAATCGTCGTCGAGATTCGCATCCAATCCTCGACCGACATCTTGTTCCATCGCGCATTGATCGCGTATTCGGGCGTGACGATAAGCTTGACGTCCGACGCGCCGAAGGCCGTGACATAATCGATGAGATCGAAGATGCGCAGGATGTTGGCGCGCGTTCCTTCATCGCGCTTTTTCGCGTCGTGTACATCGACGGCGCGAGAGCGCGTTTGTAGACACGCGACCTCGTAATACATCCTCTCCTTCATAATCCCCCGCTCAAAAACGTACTGGCGTTACCACGCGGCCGGCGCCGCGACTCTTCGGCTATCGGCATAACCCGCAAAACCGAAATCGTCCACGGCCGCGATCTTGACCGAGCCGAACGCGATCCAGCCGGTCGGCATAATTTCCAGCGACGGTTCGACCGCGGCGATGGCGGCGCACAGCCCCTCGCTCATCGCCTTTTCGACCGCCGGCTTACCCTCCAGCGTTACCGACCAGCGCGGCGACGCGATAGCCGTCGCGATATCTTCGCCGCAGGCCAGAATCCGGGCGATGATCTGCGCCAGGGTACAAGTCTGGCCGACCGTGCCCGGCGTGCCGATCGCCATGATCGCTTTGCCACCGCGCGTTACCAGACAGGGCGCCAAGGTATGGGCCGGGCGTTTCCCGGGTCCCACGCGGTTGGGATGACCGGGCTTGGCCGAAAATCCCGCCATGCGATTGTTGAGCAGAATTCCCGTCCCCGGCGCCACGATTCCCGATCCAAACGGCGCCGACACACTTTGGATCAGCGACACCGCGTTGCCGCGTTCGTCGATGACAACAACGCAGCTGGTGCCGCGGTCGCGGGATTCGGCGGGGGAGCCCCGCCCGGGCGCAAGGCCGGAGCCGATCGCCGCGGCCAACAGCTCGCGCGCCGGAACCTCCAAGGTCGCGGGTTCGCCGATCACGCCATCGGCGACGCGATAGGCGTTACGCCTTGCCTTTAATCCGCGCAGAACGAATTCCGCGCTTGTCGGATCGACCACGCCGATGCCGCCGGCCTGCATCTCCAGCAATTGAAGCAGCAGGGTCAGCCCATAGGAATTTGGCGGCATCGTGGATACTTCGTGCCCGGCGAAGTTTATCGCCATCGGCGACTGCCACAGGCTTTGGTGCCGTCCGAAATCATCCGCCGTCAACACACCGCCGACAGCGGCGACGGCCTCCGCCATCCGGCGAGCCATCTCACCCTCGTAGAAAGCCGGCACGCCACGCTCCGCGATGGCGGCCAGGCTTTCGGCCAGTTCCGGTTGGCGCACGAGATCGCCTTCCGCGGGGGGCGCGCCGCCGGGGAGAAACAGCCGCGCCGCGGCGGGGTCGGCGGCCAACAGCTCGGCCCGCGACCGTGCGTTCTGGACATGTTGGGAATGGGCGGGAAAGCCGGCACGGGCCAGGCCGATAGCCGGCGCCAGCAGCTCGGCCAGGCCGCGCGTGCCGTGCCGCCGGCACATGTCGCCGAGCCCCGCCACGAAACCGGGCACCGAAATCGACAAGGGACCCGTGCGCGGTATGCCGTCGGCATAGAGTTCCTCGGTCGCCTTGGCGGGCGCGGCGCCGCTGGCGTTCAGGCCGACCACGCTCCCGCTCTCGCCGTTGAGGATCAGGGCAAAGAGGTCGCCGCCGATCGTGCAGGCATAAGGGCACACCACGGCGAGCACGGCGGCCGCGGCCACCGCGGCATCGACGGCATTACCACCGGCGGCAAGTTGGTCGCGCCCGGCCTCCGCCGCCGAGACATGCCCCGCGACAACAATCCCGCGGCGGCCGCGCGTGGCTCTAACCTCGATCATCGAGCCATAACCAACGCCCGCGCCTACTCGACAGCTGGTTGACAACGAGGGCCGCTTTGGCCAGCATCACGGCAATGGGCTGCCGGATTGGCAGCCGATGATGGCCCATTCCGGCGCGAATGGGTCGGTTTTTAGGGCTGATCCGGGCGCTGATCCAACACGAGGAAAGCGCGGCAGCCTTAATGTCATCAACGCGGGAAACCAATATGAGGAGGACAACATTGATGTCCAATCGGGGCATGTACATGCGTGGTCTGTCAAGTTGGGTCGGCGTCGTCGCCGGTCTGGCCATTCTGGCCGGTCCGTCGCCCGCCTTCGCGCAGAGCGCATACGAAAAACTCGTCACGGCGTCCAAGGCGGAACTCGACAAGCTGGGCGGCACCATCAGAATGGCGCTGGACTGGCCGGATGAGGACGCCAAACCCGTCCTCGCCGAGTTCCAGAAGACCTTCCCCCACGTCAAGAAGGTCGATTACGAGCGCGAAACCGGCGTCGATCCATTCGGCCGCTACCTGATCAGCTTCAAGCAGGGAGCGCCGGCGCCTTATGAAATCATGCACATCGCCAGCGAATACGAGCAGCAATATCTCGAGGCCGGCATCTTCGAAAAGCCGATGTTCTCCTACAGCGAGCTCAACGCCTCGATGCCCGCGGCATGGCCGAAATTGTCGCCGGCCAATGTCGACAAGAGCGGCTTTTTCGTTTCGACCACCGGCAATACGCGCGGGATCATCTACAACCCGAACGTCGTCCGGGGTGCCGATATCCCGACGAAATGGGCCGATTGCGTCGATCCGAAATGGAAGGGCAAGGTCATGATCGACGCCCGCAACAAGATGCAGGCGTTCCAGTTCGATGCGAAATGGCGCCCCTATTTCATGAAGTGGTTCGAAGACCTGCAGAAGAACGGCGTCGTGCTCGGCCGCGGTCAAGCCCAGCTCGTCCAAAAGGTCGCATCGGGCGAATTCCCGATCGCTTGCGGCGTCAACTACCACACGACCTATCGCTCGATCGAAGTCGAGGGCGTCAAGACGGTCAAATTCGTGATGGCCGATCCGATCCCGCTCGAATTCGCCACGCGTTTGTTCGTGATGAAGTCGTCCAAGGCGCCGGCCACGACCGCTCTCTTCGGTCTGTGGGCGATCACCGCCGGTCAAGAAGCCATCGGCAAATTCGCCTGGCGCGGCATGCCCTGGAACCCCAAGGCGCATAATTTCGAGGCATCGAAGGGCAAGGAAGTCGTCCTGTGCGACGGCGACTGCGCCGTGAAATTCGAGGCTTACGAAAAGGAATACCAGACGGTCCTGAAAATCCCCGTCGCCGGTAATT
>CANFCX010000058.1 GCA_947445225.1 Rhodospirillales bacterium | reverse complement strand
TTGGCAATAACCGCATTGCGGCACATCGAGTTCGATCCACGCCTTTTGGACGGGGTGGCTGCTATCGGCCGACAGGCCTTCGATGGTGGTGATCTGCGCGCCGACGACCGAACCGGCCGGGGTGACGCAAGAACGTTTGGCTTGGCCGTTCACATGAACGGTGCAGGCGCCGCATTCGGAAATGCCGCAGCCATATTTCGTGCCGGTCATGCCCATGTTGTCGCGCAACGTCCAGAGCAATGGCGTGTCCGGCGTGACGTCGACGTTGTAGTTCTTGCCGTTCACGTTGAGCGTAATCATGTCGTTTACCCTCCCAGGTGAGTTCCCAACAAAATAAGCTTAATTTGGAGCGTATTGCCCAAGAAGCCGCGATAATTGTGCGCCGATCTCGTCAATGGCGCAAAAGAAAAAGGCGGCCGTTTGGACCGGCCGCCTTTGCCGCGTTGTGAAGCCGTTAACTCCAGGTTAGATCGTGATTCTTCAAGGGCAGCGAGCGGATACGTTTGCCGGTGATCTTGAAGATCGCGCTGGTCACCGCGGAGAAAAGCGGCGGCACGCCGATCTCGCCGATGCCGCCCCATTTGGTCCCGCCGGTCAACGCGCCATGATGAGTGACGACGTTCGGCATTTCCGCGATCCGCATCATTTGGTAGTCGTCGAAATTGCCCTCGACGACGCGGCCCTTACGGAAATTGATCTCGCCATACATCAGCGCCGTCTGGGCATAAACGACGGCACTTTGCGCCTGCGCTTCGACATCGCTCTTGTTGACGATGTTGCCGGAATCATAGGCGAGGTCGACCTTTGTAATCTGGATGCTGCCGTCCTGCGTGACGCTCACTTCGGCGACGCAGCCCGAGATGCTGCCATGGGCCTCGCATATCCCCACGCCTTGGGCGGTGCCTTTGGGGAAGGTCTTCTTGCCCCACTCGGATTTGTCCGTGATTTCGTTCAGGACCTTGAGGAAACCCGGATCCTTCGCATCGCGCAGGAGCGTCCGCCGATAGGCCACTTCGTCCTTGCCGGCCGCCGCCGCCAATTCGTCGAGGAAGGATTCATACATGTAGACGGTCTGGTTGGTGCCGGGCGCACGCAGGAAGCCGATGACCAGATGAGTCGGGCTGTTCTTGTATTCGAGCTGGAAGTTGGGGATCGCGTAAGGCGCGTCCTTGAGCCACAGAACCGCCGTGCTGTCCACGTCATTGGCTTGTCTGAAGCCATTGGGATTGACCTTGGCCATCAACGAATCCGACACCGTGCGGATGTGCATGGCCACCGGCATGCCGTCCGGGCCTAGGCCGGCGCGGAACTTGGTGACGGCCAGTGGACGATAGGCGCCTTGGCGCGTGGTTTCCTCGCGGCTCCACACCACCTTGACCGGGCGGTTGACGGTCTTGGCCAGGGAGATGGCTTCGAGCGCCACTTCGGGGCCCGTGCGCCGGCCGAAGCCGCCGCCGAGGAACAGGTTATGGACATAGACCTGGTCAGGCCTCAATCCCGCGAATTGTGCCGAAGCCGTGGTCGCGGAGCCCGCGTCCTGGGTGCCCAGCCAGACATCGACACGGTCGGCCTTGACCTCCGCCGTGGCGTTGAGCGGCTCCATCGTCGCATGTTCGAGATACGGCGTCTGGTAGACGGCCTCGACGACCTTGGTGGCGGATCTCAGCGCGGCATCCACATTGCCTTCCGTCCGGGATACGGCGCCCGGCTGATCGAGCAGCTCGAGCGCGGTCTTCATGACCGCGCCGCTTTCGAAATTGGCGCCGGCGCCGTCATCCCATTCGATCGGCATGACGTCGAGCGCGGATTTCGCGTTCCAATAGGAATCGGCGACGACGGCGACCGCCTCGCGTACGCCCGGCACCCGCACGGCCGAAGCAGCGATGACCCCGGGCCGGCTCTTGATGGCCTCGAAATCGAAGCTCTTGAGCTTGCCGCCGGCGACGGGGGAATGCCGGATGGCCGCCGTCGCCATGTTCGGCACCTGGACGTCCATGCCGAAAACGGCGCTGCCATTGACCTTCACCGGCGTGTCGAAACGTTTGACGATCGCCTTGCCCATCAGGGTGTATTGGTCGGGCGTCTTGATTTTCGGTTCGGCGGCGAGCTTCACCGCGGCCGCCTTCGTCGAAACATCGCCGAAGGTCAGGGTGCGTCCCGTCGGGCGGTGGGTCAGGATGCTGTTCTTCGCGTCGATTTCGCCGATCGGCACATTCCATTGCTGGGCGGCGGCGGTCTTCAGCATTTCGCGGGCGGCGGCACCGGCCTGTTGCAGATATTCGCGCGAGGTACGGACCGACAAGCTGCCGAAGGTGCCGAAGGACTTATAGGCGTTGTTTTCGCGGACGCTGCGGTTGGGATCGGCATATTCGACTTGGATCTTGGACCAATCGCATTCCAACTCTTCGCAGATCATCATGGGCATCGCCGTCAACGCGCCGTTGCCCATTTCCGCCTTGGCCACACGCATCACGATGGTGTTGTCCGGCATGATCATCATCCACGGCGTCACGTCGACGCCATTGGTGGGGGCCGAGGGCGGCGCCTTGAAAGGCTCTCGGTTCAACTTGAACTGGGCCGAGGCCGGGCGCAGCCCGACCGCAAGGCCGCCGCCGACAAGCGCGGTGGCAACGACGAATTGCCGGCGGTTCATGGTCAATGGATTGGTCATGTGATTGTTCTCCTTCAGGACTTCGCGTTCATCACAGCGAGGTGCATCGCGGCGCGAAATGCGCCGGTGGGTATCCTTAAAGCCATTTGACCAGAGGGTGCGGCTTCCCGCAAGCGATAGGCGCGATCGCCGGACGCTGGTTCCGCGAAAGCAAAACGCCCGCTTGCCGTTACCGGCAGGCGGGCGTTTTTCCACTCATGCGCCGGCTATGAACACCGGCGAACAGGGCCTTTAGAACGTGCGCGACACCGAGAACAACACGCGGCCGTCGCAGGTCTTGGTCAACCCAGTACCGGCGTAACATTCGCTGTTGTTCAGGCTGGTGTCGGTGTATTGCAGGGCGAAATTGAACCCGGAGGCCGAGGCCGTCGCGCCCACCGCCCATTCGGTATAGTCAGGCGTACCAAAACGCCGGTTATTGTCGATCTTTTGGCGGCCAATATGACCGGTAAGGGCAGTGCTCAACGGCAGCATCGGGAGCGGCACCGTGACGTCGCCGGCAAGCCACAGCCCATCGCCGGTCTCGCCGAAATAGTCCGATGAATAATTCGCATTAACCGACGCGCTTAGGATTCCGAAATCGCGGCCGAACTTGACCATGCCTTCGAGGTAATCGTATTCGAGGCGGAGCGGCCCGATTTCGGCGTTCGGATAGTAATAATAAATCCCACCGAGCTGCCAGGTGAAGCCAGCGATTTCACCTTTGAAGCCGCCGGTGAAATCGATCTCGATCGTGGCTTCGTCGCCGTCGTCGAAATCGACGTTCGAGCCCCAGATGCCGAGATAGAACGTGGTCGGATCCATGAATTTATAGGCATAGTCGAAGCTGCCTTGGATCGCCGGACCGCCATCGCTCTGCGAGATGCCGCGAAAGACATAGTCCGTCGTGAATGTCGCGGTGGCGGAAACCTCGCCCGGAATCATGGTTAGCTTGGTCTGTGCGTGGGCCGGCGAAATCGCCATCAACGCCGCCGCCACCAGTCCCATTAGGGTTGCCTTGCGCATGAGGAACTTACCTTTCCTAAATCAGTGGAGACCACAGGCGGCGAGACGCGCCCTAAACTTTAGACAATCTCCTTGATCCATCTTATTACAAGAAGTGCGCCAAGCTCGTCCACTGATATTTGATAGAGATATCAAGGCATTATGACGAAATCGTGATGAATTATCGGGCGAATAGCCTATTTTTCGGGCACTTACCCGGGCGGCGCCCCTCTAAAGAACCGACTCGACCCACTCATAAAGCTTGCTCTTGGGGATGCTGCCGATTTTGGTCGCGGCCACCTGGCCGCTTTTGAACAACATCAAGGTCGGAATGCCGCGGACACCGTATTTGCTGGGAGTCGCGGGATTTTCATCGATGTTGACCTTGGCGATGGTGACACGGTCACCCAAATCGCGGGCAAGCTCGTCCAAGACCGGAGCGATTTGCTTGCAGGGGCCGCACCACTCCGCCCAAAAATCGACGAGCACCGGCTTCGCGGATTTGAGAACGTCGGTTTCAAACGAATTGTCCGTGACTTTGGTGGTGTTCATGTTCCCCGATTTCCCGATTGGTATTACGAGCCACGGCGATCGATGACTGGGCTCAATGCCACGGAAAGCATATTGGGGCGATTTGGAGCCGGTCAAGGCGCATATCCGTCGAGGAGTTCGCCCGGCAAAGGCATACAGGCCGGTCCGTCGGTCCAAAGAAGGAAACAATCGATTGATAAGCCTTTATAAATTCTCTCCAAGAGCGCCCGATACGCGGCCATCTGCTTTAGGTACAAAATAGGAACATCCTGGATCGAGGCGGGTGGAGACCGGCTGGTCTTGTAGTCCACGACCATGACGCGGCCGTCAGCGACGGCGAGTCGGTCGATCCGACCCGAGATCACCCGCCCCCTCACCTGACCGACGATCGGCAGTTCAGCCAGGGATCCCGGAGCGAACAACGGGGCAAATGCAGGATCGGCGATCACCGCCAGGATTTGCCGCGCCAACGCGTCCCGATCCGCCGGCAACAGCCCATGAATCGGTCGGGCGAGGAACCGATGGCAAGCCACCTCGCGTTGGGATTCGGCCAATTCGGGAAGCCGCTGCAACAAGCGATGGGCCAGACGGCCGCGGACAAACCGTGCCTCTCCGAACCCGCGCAGTCCGAAAGTGATCGCCGGCTCTTCGTCCGCGGGCCGCGACGGAATCAGGGGTACGGGTGGCTCCGGCTCCGGCGGTGGCGGCGAGCGCACCCACGCCGGCAGGTCGCCGGGCGCAACGATCGGTGCCGACGCCGGCGGCCGCGGGACCGCTGGCCCCAGTTGTCGCACCTCCAGACGAAGACCTGGCCTTGGTTCCACCCCTTCCTCTATCGACATGGCGGCGGGTGTCGCAATGTTCTGCAGGCCGTTGGCGACGAGGTCATACCAACACACCGGCGTCCGGGCGCCCCTGCCGGTCCAGCCGCAGACGTAAAGGCGATCTTCGGCGCGGGTCATCGCCACATAGAGCAATCGCCGATATTCCTGATCGCGGCGCCGGCCTGCCGCCTGTCGCGCAAGTGTCGCTTCTTGGTCGTCATCCTCGCGACGCGGCGACCACAATGGCTGACCGGTGTCCGTCCACAGAATCGGCGGCACCTGGCGCGGCATGTCCGTCGTATCGGCGAGAAAAACGATCGGCGCCTGGAGTCCCTTGGCGCCATGAACGGTCAAGACCCGCACCTCGTCGCGGACGCCATGTTCGAGGTCGCGTTTGACTTCGACCGCGCCCGCCTCGATCCAGTGCAGGAACCCTTCGAGTGAGGGCGGATGCGCGCGTTCATAAGCGAGGGCCAGCGCGAGGAATTCATCGATGGGATCGGCGGCCTCCGGTCCCAGCCGTCCGAGAATCGCCTTGCGCCCGCCACCAGCGCCGAGCAGCGCCCCATAGAATTCATAAGGCGGGACGAAATCGGCGCGGGCGAGCAGTTTCGCTAGGAAGCTCTCGGCGCCGTTGAAGGCCAGGCTCTCATGCCTGCGGCGCCGTAATTCGGCCCAAAGCGAACGCGCTCCGCGTCCATGGGCAAGCTCAAACAGCGCCGTTTCGTCCAGACCGACAAAAGGGCCCTTGAGAACCGTCGCCAGGGTCAGATCGTCGTCCGGCAGCAGCAAGAAGCGGCCAAGCGCGATGAGGTCCATGACGGCCATTTGTTCGGCCAGCACCATGCGATCGACGCCGGCGACCGGAATGTCGAGTGTCTTCAACGCACGCACGAGATTTTCCACGAAATCGGAGCGGCGCCGGACCAGGACCATGACGTCGCCGGCGCGAATGCGGCGACCGCGCGCGGGCAGGCCGCAATCTTCCGTCTCCGGTCCCCGCACCCAGGCATGGATGCGCCGCGCGATAGTCCCCGCGAGACGTGCCCGCGGCGAATCCTCGGGCACCCGGACCACCGGCGGCTGCCAGGGCAAAGGCTCCGCCGCGGGCAGCTTCTGGACCAAGGGCCAGACCTCGACCAATCCGCCCGCGCCGATTCGCGCCGCGGCATGACGCATCGGCCGATCCGCCGCGACGACGCCATTGGCGGCCGCCGGCCGCGCGAATACCGCATCAACGGCGTCGAGCACCGCCCGCACCGAGCGGAAGGACGTCTCCATCGGCACTTCGCGCCAGTCGCCGCCGCTGTCGCGCACGCGTTGTCCAAAATGACGGCGCAGCCGATCGAAGGCTTCGGGGTCGGCGCGCTGGAAACTGAAGATCGATTGTTTCGCATCGCCGACCGCGAACACCGTGCGCGTCTCCGGCCGGGCGCCGGCGCCGACGAAAAACTCCTCGGCAAGCGCGGTGACGACCTCCCATTGCTCCGGGTTCGTGTCCTGCGCTTCATCGATGAGGATGTGGTCGATTCCACCGTCGAGTTTGTAAAGGACCCAGGCCGGCGCGCCCTTTCCGCGCAGCAGGCTTCGTGCCTTGAGGATCAGGTCGTCATAGTCCAGCAGGGCGCGTTCGGTCTTGTGCCGGCGATAGGTCGCCAACATCGCACCGCCCAGGCGCAGCAGCGCGGTTGTGCCTTCGACGATCTTCGCTCCCCGCCAGCGGCGCTCCACGCCGAGAACGCGATCGGCCTCCGATTCCAAGAATTCGCCCACGCCCGGATTGGCGGCCGCGGTTGCCTGCGTCACCAAGCGGAATTTTCGCTTCAGCCCGCCGGCCACGGGGTCCGGCGTCGAATAGAGCGCCACATAAGCGCCGAACCTGGACTGGCGTTCGGCCGGGTCGGCGGCGAGCCATTCCCGGATGCCCGCCGCCATCGCGGCGTCGTGGGCGCTTCCTCCCGCCAGCGCCTCCGCGGCCCAGGGCAATTTCGCCCGATCGAAGGCGCGGTCGCCGCCGGCTTGGGCGACGATTGCCTCGGCGGTTTCGTCCGCGCCGAGGCCGCGAGAGGCGCGCCACGACCCGACCGCGGCGTCGAGCCGGCCGTCATTTTGGAGCAGCGGCGCGAGACGTCCCTGTTCCTTCGTGAATTCCCGCATCAATTCGGCAAAACCATTTTCGCCGATACGCAGCGTGATGTCCGCGAGCGCCCGCGCGAGGGTCTCGTCTTCACCCTGCCGGGCGCGCGCCAGCACCTCCTCGCGCGCCCCCTCCAACATCTCGGCGGCCGTGCGTTCGTCGATGACCGAGAAATGCGGCGCCACGCCCGCCTCGAGCGGGAACCGCCGCAACAACGCCTGACAGAAACCGTGAATGGTCTGGATTCGGATACCGCCCGGCGCGTCGAGGACTTCCGCGAACAAGCGACGAGCCCTCTGGATATCCTCGGCCGTGGCCGGCCTACCGGTCAGCCGCGCGGCAGCGGCGGAAATCACTTCATCTTCGGCGGCAGCCCAATGGCCGAGTTGATCATGCAGCCGATTGGCCATTTCCGCCGCCGCGGCTTTCGTGAACGTCAGGCACAGCAGGCGTGTCGGCGGCGTACCGGACAACAGCAGGCTCAGCACGCGATCGGTCAGCACCTTGGTCTTGCCGGTACCGGCGGAGGCGGCAACCCACGCCGACGCCGCCGGGTCCGCGGCACGACTTTGCGCCTGCGCGGCGGCGGCGAGCGGGGACAACGAAGCGGTCATGCGCCGCTCTCGCCCAGATTCGCCCATTCCTTGACGCGGGCGAGGTGGGCGTAGTCGTCGAAGCGCTGCGCCCATTCCGCCCGCGGCCGGGCGTGATAGGGCGTCATCGGATCGTCAAAACGCGCGATCAGTTCCCGTAGCCCGGCGAGTGCCTCGGCCGCCAAACCGGCCGCGTCGGGGGCGGGAGTCCGATCCCGGCCGATCGGGGCATTCTCGATGGCGATGTCTTCGCCCGCGGGATTGCCGCCGGAAAGCCGCCAATAACGCAGGCTGGCGACGCGGTTTGCCAAACCCTCGAAGCCGCCGGCAATGGCGATGGCGGCTTCAAGAGGCAATTGCGGGGAAACTCCCAAGACGATGTCGCTCACGGACGGCACGATTCCGGTCTTGTAATCGATGATGACCAGCCCGCCATCGGCGCCATCGATGCGATCGGCTTTCGCGGTCAGGACGAAGTTCCCGGCGGGCGCCTTGATCGTCATCCGGCCGGTGATTTCGGTGGCCAAGGTCCGCTGGGCCACCCGCCCTTCGCGTTCATGGGCGACGAACCATTTCGCCACGCGGACAAAACGTGGCCACCAAAACGCCCAGACGCCGGGCCGCGACAGGATCGTCTCAAATCGGCCCAGGCCAAGCGCCAACAGCCGATCCGTGGCGTCCGCGGGCAAGTCACCGGGAAAAGAGCGAATGAAAACGTCGAGAATCTCGTGGATGAGAATGCCGTAATCCGCGCGTCCGGGGTCGGCATCCAAAGGCGGCAACGCGGCCAACCGCAGAATGTGCTTGGCATAAATGGCGTAGGGATTGCGCATCAGCGTTTCGATGGCCGTCGCCGACAACAGCCGGGGACGCGCGGCCACCGGCGGGCGCGGCGTCGGTGGAGCCGCGGCGATACTATGGGCGGGTGCATCGAGTCGCGCCTGCCACGAAAGCCATTCCTGAGCCTTTGGCAGCATCGCCGGGAGACCGGGCGGCTCCTGCGTACCCACAACATCGCCCGAAAGGCGCGACGCGCGCAGGACCGCGTCGAGCCGCAACAGCCATCGCGACGGAACCGTCGGCGTGCCCTCGACCCGCTCGGAGCGTGTCAGGACCACCTGCCGCGCGCAGAAGGCTTGGGCGAAATCATGCGCGGCGAGTCCGATGCGTCGTTCCGGCGGCGGCAGGCCGAAGGCCGCGCGCATCTGCCGCCCCATCCAGGGATCGGCGGCCGGTTCGGCCGGCCAGCTTCCCTCATTCAGCCCCCCCAGGATCAACAGATCCGCCTGCTGCAGGCGCGCCTCCAACGGGCCCCAGATGAAGAGGCGGGGATGTTTGCCATAAGCCGGGCGCACCACCCGCCCGGACATGAGCGCCGAGAGCAGACTGGGATAGGTTCCGGCATCGACCACCGGAAAGCCCGATGCGGCCTGCGCCAGGTCGGCCGCGAAGGCGCCAGCTTCATCACCCGCCGCGCCGGCCCACAAGCGGTCGTGGCCGTTTTTGGCCGGTGTCGCGGCAAGGGCTTCGGCGAAATCCACATGGGCGGCCACCATCGCCCGGAGATCACCGCCCTTCATCGCGGCGACAAAGGGGTTCGCCGCTTCTGCCAGCCAGGAAACCAGGTCGGCGATTTCGGGTCCAGCGGGCGGTCGCGTCGCCGCCACCGCCGCCTTCAAGCCGTCGAACCCGGCCGCCGGCCGCGGTCCGCGCAGCGCCAATCGTTCCAGCCGCCGGACGATTCGGCGGAAATCGGCGGGTTCCGTTCCCCCGGCGGCGAATGGGTGTTTGAGCGCCGCGAGCAGGGGCACCGGCGCCGCTTGCTCCGCGACCATCGCGGCCGTCAGGCGCAGGAAAGTACCGGGGGGCGTCTCGCCCAAGGGCTGACCCGCCGAATCGTCAATGGCGATGTGCCACCGCTCTAACTCCGTCGCGACCCGGCGGGCAAGGCTTCGGTCGGCGGTGACGAGCGCCGCCGTCTCTCCGGGCCGTTCAAGCTGCTCGCGCATCAAGAGCGCGATGATCCCCGCTTCCTCCTGCGGCCCCGGGCAATCGATGCGGCGCAGACCGTGGAGATCGGCCGCACCCAGACCGGCAATTCGTCGCCAACCATCGGTCGCGGCCGCGGGCAGCATGGCCGCGGCGATCAGGCGCGAACGCGCGGATCGATCGGGAAAACCCGGCGCCGGCCAATCGGCGACGCCGCTCCGTTCAAGGCCAAGCCTTTCGAGTAGCCGCGCCATGCCGTATTGCGGATGGGATGCCTCGAGCTGTTCCCAGGCCTCGTCCGAGGTGTCGCGATCCAGGCCGGGAAGCACGACACGTCCATGTTCTAGCCCGGCGATCACCGCGAGAAGTTCCGCCGTTGCCGGGATGCTAGCCGTGGACTCGGCGGCGATCACCGGCGTCTGCGGCGGAACCTGGCGCCACGCCTCCGCGAGCCCCGCAAGCGACCGGTTGCGGCGCTCGGCCGGATCGGCGCAACCCTCCTCGGCCAGGACCGCCGGCCAATGGCGGGTCACGATCTGAAGGAACTCAAGCGTCTTTCGCCAATGTTCGGCGTAATCGGCGGGCACCAGATCGGCCAAACCGTCGAAGGACAGACCCTCGGTCTCCACCTGATCGAGAAGCCGGGCTAATTCGCCGGCGAGCGCCACCGCCTGATCGGCGGGAACGAGTGGCCGGCCGGAGGAAAAACCCATGACCAACCGCGCGATCAGCAACTGGCGGCGAATATCCGAAATAGCCGGAATATCGTCGGCGCCGGGGTCGATCTCCTCGCTTCCGAGGTCGAGATCGTCGATATCCACATCGCCGAGCGCGAACATGCGCGGCAACAACAGCGGGCGCTCGGCCTGGCGCAGGAAGGCCTCGCGCAGGCTGCGCGCGCCGCGACGCGTCGGCAGGAGAATCGTGTAGCGGCTGAGCGCAGCCGGGTCCGCCCCCGCCTCCGCCAGCAGGGTGGACGCCAATACATCGACGAAGGGCGCGCCGGGCGGAATCGTAAACACGGCCGGCATTTGAACTAAGCCTCGGATGCGCGGGTGTCGGCCCAGCTTTCGCGCGAGCGTAGCCAGCTTTCGGTTTCCGCGAGCGCTTCCATGGTCCCGACATGGAACCAGACGCCGTCATGGCGGATGCCATAGAGCCGCCCGGCCGCCTGGGCGCGGTCGAACAGGACATTGAGGGAAAAGCGGCCCGCGGGCGCGCCCTCGAAAAGACGGGGATGGACGAGCAACACACCGGCATAAACGAAGGGCGCGATCTCGCGGTCGCGCCGGCGCCTCAACACCCCGGCAGGGCTGAGGAAATAATCGCCCTGTCCCTCGTAACCAAAGGCCGAGCTGGCGGCGTGCATGAGGAGTAGCGCATCCATGGTCCGATCGTTCCAGGCATCGGCCACCCGGCGCAGCGCGGGGACCCGGCCATTGAGCAGGAACACATCGCCATTGGCGATGAAAAAAGGCACCGCCCCGAGCAGCGGCAGCGCCTTGGCCACCCCACCCCCGGTCTCCAGTGGCTCGGTCTCTCGGGAAAAATGGATCGCAGGGCACCGACGGCCCAGGAGATGTCGTTCGATCTGGTCACCGCGATAATGAAGATTGACGACGGCGGTCTCCACGCCGGCCTCGTCGAGGCGATCGAGGACATGGTCGATGAGGGCTCGGCCTCCGACTTCGACCAACGGCTTCGGCCGCGAATCGGTCAGCGGCCTGAGGCGTTCGCCACGGCCTGCCGCCAATACCATCGCCCGAGGCGGCGGCGTCACGGCGGTGCCAGCGCCGGGCGGCGGCGATCCGCCGGTGGGAAATGCCGATCCATCCAATCCTTCACGGCGGCCAAGGCCGGGTGGCGCAGGTCGCGTTCGATCAACGACCATACACGGGGAAGATGGTCGAGATAGTGCGGTTTGCCGTCGCGGACGCAAAGCCGGGTGAAGATGCCGACGATCTTGCAGTTCCTTTGGCCGCCGAGGATCGAATAGGCGGCGACGAAGGCATTCCGGTCGAGATCGGGAAACGCGTCGAGATAACGCTCAAGGAGCGCCGCCCCCAGCGCGGGCGCCACATCGCGGCGCGCATCCTCCAGGAGCGAAACGAGATCATAGGCCGTCGGGCCGATCACCGCGTCCTGAAAATCGAGCAGGCCGCAGGCCGCCAGGCCATCACGCCCGGGCACACGCATGAGGTTGTCGACATGGTAGTCGCGCAGCACCAAGGTCTGGGGAACCAGCGGCGTCGCTGGCAAGACATCTCGCCAAAGCTGGAGATAATCGCGGCGAATCGCGGCGGGCGGCGCGTTGCCATGGATCGCTGGCCAATACCAATCGACCAACAATGCAGCCTCGGCGAGAAGGCGGTCGTCGTCATAGGCCGGCAATTCGATTCGCCGCGCCGCCGGATTGCGGTGAAGATCGATCAGAAGGTCGACCGCGAGATCGTAGAGCGGGCGTTCGGCTTCGCCCCGGGCAAGCAGGCGCGTAAACGTGTCGTCCCCGAAATCCTCGATGAGCAGCAGCCCGTTTTCGCGGTCCGCCGCGAAAAGGCGCGGCGCGCTATAACCCAGCCCCGTGAGGTGGCCCGCGATGGTCATGAAGGGCCGCACATCTTCCTTCGGCGGCGGCGCGTCCATCAGCATCGCCCAGCGTTCGCCGTCGCGAAGGCGAATATAGCGGCGGAAGGACGCATCGCCGGGCAAGGGCGAACGAGTGGCGTTCGTCCACCCGGCATCGCGGAGGAAGGCCTCGATCACCGCCCGCCGATCAATGCCCTCAGGCATGCGGCGACAAATCCCGGGTTATGGCCTGAAGGCGTTCGGCCCACAGGCCGTGACCCAGCAGGCTGGCGCGGCGCGCATCCGGCTCCTTGCCGAATGTCAGTTGGATATCGAGACGATCCCGGGGCAACAATCCACCCAATCTTTCCGGCCATTCGACGAGGACGATGCCATCGGCCACGGCATCCTCGAAACCAAGCTCAAACGCATCGCCCGGTTTTTCGATGCGATACAAATCGAAATGCCAGACCGGGATCTCGGGAAGGTCGTAGACCTGGGCCAGGGTAAAGGTAGGGCTTGGCACCTCTTCATTGGCGACGCCGCGCGCCTGTATGAAAAACCGCGCGAACGCCGTCTTGCCGGCGCCGAGCCCGCCGATCAGCCCGAAAAAATCGCCGCGCCGGGCCTGGCCGGCAAGCGCCGCCGCGAGCGCGCCGGTCGCGGCAAGGTCTTGCAGATCAACCACGATCGCGCCAGGGGCGGGGAACACCATTGTCGCTTGGTTTTAGTCCTCCCCCGTCCCCGCAGCAATCGCGGGTGCGTCGCTCAACGGGGTCCGGGCACAGCCCACGGACACTTGGCGACGGGGCTTGCGCAACCACCACAGGACTGTCCTCCCGCGCGAGCGGGTTTGTACGTTGGAATTAAGCCCAATTTAATCGCGGCTTAAGCGATGTTGAGAAATTTCTGAATGCGTCCAAGTTCTTCGTCGAGTGCGCGCTTGAACGCCGCCTCGCGCGGCGCCTTGCCGGTCACATAGCCCAATTGGGCTTGCAATCGGTTGTCGATGACCGAGAGATTCCCCCAACCAATTACGGCGCTGCGCCAAAGAAGCGGCAACGCATAGTATCCACGCACTCGCTTAGCGGCTGGAGTATAGGCCTCGAAGCGGTAACTCCAACGCCACAATATCTCGAAGCGCCGACGGTCCCAAACTATCGGATCGAACGGCGCCAGTAGGCGCGCCTGGTCTCCGGCGGCGGCATTTGACTTCCACCCTGCCGAGCGCGGGTTCTCGCCTGCTGGCCAAAACCAACGAACGCCATCGACATCGGCAGAGGGCAGTCTGGAGCGCGAACGATCGAGGGCCGCGCGGCATTGATCGGCCCATTGCGGCGCACCGACGCGGAGCCGACTCACAAGTTCCGCCAAGGATCGTTCCGGCAAGGGCGCATATTTTTGTACAATGACGTCTACGAGACTGTCCAACGCCTTTTGACTGTCGGCCGGGGGCGGCGTGGCCTCGCGCGCTGCGTAGAGGCGCGTACCGCCTGCACGAGCTGCAATGCGCACGAGGCCACGATAGTGCATTTCAACCAGCAACTGCGTACTGGCGTTGGTTGAACCGCCGAACCAATTGCGCACCTTTCCATGCTGGAAATGTGCATCCACCTCACGGGGGTGCACTGCGCCGTGGGCACGCACGAACTCAAGCACTGCGGTGGCTTCGTCCTCACGCGATCTCGGCCACGTCGTGCGCGGCGTGCGGGGGTGCATGAGCGCGTGCGTATCGCGGGGTAAGAATCCGTAATTGACGAAGAAGTCTTCTTCGATCGCGAGTTGGGGGTAACGGCGCTCAAGGTCACCCGCACGATAGCCGCGCACGCGATGCCGCAATGTGAGATCTTGAGCACGCGCGGGGGAGCGAATTGCGTCGGCCTGAACAAAGCCCAGGCGGTCTATCGCGCGTCCCAATGTCGTCGACGCGAACAGCGTCCGCGCCACGGCGTATCGGCGAACCTCTGCGAGCGTGAGCGGAAGCTGATTCATCGTGCAACTAGCCTAGTTGAATACGGCGCTCGGCGCCGTATTCTATCGAACGCGAATCGCCCCGCCATCGAAGACCGAGCACTCTCCGGAGAAGCAATGTCATCCGAACACCGTACCGATGTCGCCGTCGTCGGCGCCGGCCCCGTCGGACTTTTCACGATCTTCGAATGCGGCATGCTCGATCTGCGCTGCCACGTCATCGACGCGCTCGACATGCCGGGCGGGCAGTGCGCGGCGCTTTATCCGGAAAAGCCGATCTACGATATCCCCGGCTATCCGAAAATCGCGGCGCAGGAGCTGATCTCCCAACTCGAGCGCCAGGCCGAGCCGTTCAAGCCCGTCTATCATTTTGGCCAACGCGTGGAATCGTTGAAGGCGGAAGGCGGCGGCTTCACGCTCGTCACCTCGCTTGGCACACGCATCGAGGCCAAGGCCGTGGTCATCGCCGCCGGTGTCGGCGCCTTTGGTCCGAATCGGCCGCCCCTGAAGGGGATCGAGGAATTCGAGGGCAAGGGTGTTTTCTATATGGTCCGCCGGCGCGAGGATTTCCGCGGCAAACGGGTGGTGATCGCCGGCGGGGGCGATTCCGCGGTGGATTGGGCCTTGTCGCTCGCGGAGCTGACCGATCGGCTCTATGTCGTCCACCGCCGGGACAAGTTCCGCGCCGCGCCCGACAGCGAACGTAGGCTAAAACAACTCGCCGCCGATGGCCGGCTGGAGCTTGTCATT
>CANFCX010000057.1 GCA_947445225.1 Rhodospirillales bacterium | reverse complement strand
GCCATTCACGCCGAATTGACGAAAATTCTATCCTCGCCCTGGGAGGCCGTCAGCCGCCTGATCCCCGATGAACAACCGCAAATCGAATCGACGCTTCAGGAGCTATGCGACCGCGAGGAATGTTGCCTCGTGGTTACGACCGGAGGCACGGGGCCCGCGCCGCGCGATGTGACCCCGGAGGCGACGATGGCGGTGTGCGACCGGCTCATGCCGGGATTCGGCGAATTGATGCGCCAGGTGAGCCTTCGCGTCGTTCCGACCGCCATTCTCTCGCGCCAGACCGCGGGCATCCGGGGAAAGACGCTGATCGTCAACCTCCCCGGCAAACCGTCCTCCATCCACGACTGCCTCGCGGCCGTATTCCCGGCGATTCCGTACTGCATCGATTTGATGGGCGGTCCGCGTCTGGAGACACATCCGGAAATCTGCGCTGCGTTTCGACCGCGGCAGTAATTGCCTGAATTGTCCGCGCGGATTGATCCAAGTCAAAGCCGTCGATGCCCACCCGACACATCATGAAAACATAAATCCGTGACCCCAACACGGTCGGGCCAAAAAATGACGACACACCAAGACACCTCCGCCGCAATTCCCGGACAAGACCGCGCCCTGTGGCTCTCGACAATCGCGTTCACGGTTTGCTTTGCGGCTTGGACGATCTTTTCGATCATTGGCATCCAGATAAAGAAGGACCTTGGGCTCAACGACACGCAGTTCGGTCTGCTCGTCGGTACTCCCGTCCTGACCGGAAGCCTCATCCGGCTATTGCTGGGAATCTGGGCCGACCAATATGGCGGCCGGAAAATTTACACCGCCGTGATGTTGGCCGCGGCGGTGGCCACTTGGCTGCTGACCTTTGCTTATGACTACCCGACCTTTCTGCTGGCCGCGCTCGGCGTCGGTATCGCCGGTGGTTCGTTCGCCGTCGGCATCGCGTATGTCTCGCGCTGGTATCCGCCCGAAAAACAGGGCATGGCTCTCGGAATCTTCGGAGCCGGCAATGTCGGCGCAGCGGTAACGAAATTCCTCGCGCCGCTGGTCATGGTGGCGTTCGGTTGGACGGCGGTTGCCCAGCTTTGGGCGCTGGCCCTTGTCGTCATGGCCGTCGTGTTCTGGTTCGGCACGAGCGACGATCCCGAACTTGAGCACCGTCGAAAATCCGGCAAACGTCCCGAATCGCTTTCGGCGATGCTGGCGCCGCTGCGCAAGGCGCAGGTCTGGCGCTTTTCTCTCTACTATTTCTTTGTATTCGGCGGCTTTGTCGCGCTCGCGCTGTGGCTGCCGCGCTATTACGTCGGCGTCTACGGCCTCGACGTGGTGACCGCCGGATGGTTGGCGGCGGCGTATTCGATTCCGGGTTCGCTGTTTCGCATCCTCGGCGGAACCCTTTCCGACAAATACGGCGCAAGGCGCGTGATGTACTGGACCTTTATCGGCTCGGTCGTTTGCACCTTCCTTTTGTCCTACCCCTCAACATCCTATGTCGTGAGCGGCATCCGCGGGCCCATCGAATTCACGATCGCGCTTGGGTTCGTGCCGTTTACCGTCCTCACCTTCATCCTTGGCTTTTTCATGAGCCTCGGCAAGGCGGCCGTGTTCAAACACGTGCCGGCCTATTACCCCGGCCGTGTCGGGCCCGTCGGCGGCGTTGTCGGCCTTATCGGCGGGCTTGGCGGCTTCGTCCTTCCGATCATGTTCGGCGCGCTGAACGACATCATCGGCGTGTGGACCAGTTGTTTCATGCTCCTGTTCGCGACCGTGGCCATATCGCTGGCTTGGATGCATTTCGCCATTCTCTTCATGGAACGGCGGCATATCCCCGAACTCGCCGGCCCGAAATATCTGCCCGAAATCGACGTGCTCGGCACCGTTCTGTCGCCACGCCCGGCGCATCCGGGCTCGGCGCAAAAGACTCTCTCGCCCGCCACCGCTGGAAGGGGAACTCAATGACCGCAATCGGCATCAACACCGCCGCCCCAAAGGGCGCAAAGGCGGACTGGCTCAACGATTGGGCGCCGGAGGACGCGCAATTCTGGCGGAACACCGGAAAGTCGATCGCCTGGCGGACGCTGACCATAACCACAGCCAACCTGACGATGGCCTTCATCGTTTGGTTTGCCGTGTCTGCGCTGGTTGTGCGGCTGCCGGCACTCGGCTTCAGGCTTACGACCTCCGAGCTTTTCTGGCTCGCGGCCATGCCGGGGCTCGCCGGCGGCACGTTAAGGATCATTCACACCTTCCTGATCCCGATGTACGGGACACGGCGCGTCGTTTCCCTATCGACGTTATCGTTGCTCATTCCAGCAATCGGCTGGTTCTACGCCGTGCAGGATCCAACGATGCCCTTCTGGATCCTGATGGTGCTGGCCTTCCTGGCTGGCTTGGGTGGCGGCAATTTTTCGTCCTTCATGCCGTCGACCAGCCTGTTCTTCCCCAAGCGGCTGCAAGGCACCGCGCTCGCGATTCAGGCCGGCGTCGGCAATTTCGGGGTCAGCGTCGTGCAGTTCGTGACGCCATGGATCATCGGCTTTGCCTTGGTGGGTACGCTCCTCGGCGAGTCGCAGTCCATGCGCCTTCCCAGCGGCCAAGTCGTACCCATCTGGCTGCAAAACGCGACGGCGATCTATGTGCCCTTCATCGTCGTCTTCGGGATCGCAGCATGGTTCATGCTGAAAAGCGTTCCCGTCCGCGCGAATTTTCGCGAGCAGCTCGACATCCTGCGCGAGAAGCACGGTTTCTACATGACCGTCCTTTACATCATGACCTTCGGCTCGTTCTCCGGACTCTCGGCCACTTTTCCGCTGCTCATCAAACAGGTCTACGGAGCACTCCCCGGCGCGCCCGATCCGCTCACCTACGCCTTCCTCGGCCCCCTGGTGGGATCGGTCGCGCGGATATTGGCGGGTCCGCTTTCCGATCGCGTCGGCGGTGCGCGCGTCACACATTGGTCGGGCATTGGCATGTTGCTTTGCGCCCTCGCGGTGACTCTTTTCACCAGCCCGACTTCGATGGACGAGTTCCCCTATTTCATCTGGGCGATGCTCGGTCTGTTCTTTTTCGCCGGCGTCGGCAACGCGTCGACCTTCAAGCAGATGCCCATGATCTTTCCGCCACGTCAGGCAGGCGGAATCATCGGCTGGACCGGGGCCATGGCGGCCTATGGCCCGTTTACCTGCGGCATGATGTTCGCCGCTGCCTTCGGCTGGTTCAATTCACCCGATCCATTCTTCTATGTCGCGGCTGTTTTCTACCTGGCCTGCATCGTCATCAACTGGTGGTACTACGCCCGGAAGGGAGCGGAGAAGCCATGCTGACCCCGGGAGCAGCCCTCGACGCACACGATCAACCCTCAGCCTCGGTGACACCATGAGCCATTTCCTCGATCGGTTGACGTTCTTCAATCGTGGCGTTGAAAACTCCCCCGATGGCCATGGTGTCGTCACGCATGAGGATCGCCGCTGGGAGGACGGGTATCGCGCGCGCTGGCAGCACGACAAGATCGTTCGCTCCACGCATGGCGTGAACTGCACCGGTTCCTGCTCGTGGAAGATCTACGTCAAGGGCGGGATCGTCACCTGGGAAACGCAGCAAACCGACTATCCACGAACGCGCCCCGAGCTGCCCAATCACGAGCCGCGCGGCTGTTCTCGCGGCGCCAGCTATTCCTGGTATCTCTATGCAAGCAGCCGGGTGAAATACCCACTCGTCCGCGGCCGCCTTGTCAGGCTTTGGCGCGAGGCGCGGGCGCGCCTGACACCCGTCGCCGCCTGGAAATCGATCGTCGAGAACCCGGAAAAGCGCCAGTCCTACATACAAAAGCGGGGACTTGGCGGATTCGTCCGCACGACCTGGGACGAGGTCAACGAGATCATCGCCGCGGCCAACGCCTATACGGCAAGAACCTATGGGCCGGATCGCATCTTCGGCTTTTCGCCGATTCCGGCGATGTCGATGGTGAGCTACGCCGCGGGATCCCGCTACCTCTCGCTGTTGGGCGGCGTGTGCATGTCGTTCTACGACTGGTATTGCGACCTGCCGCCGGCATCGCCGCAGACCTGGGGCGAGCAAACCGACGTGCCGGAATCGGCCGATTGGTACAATTCTGGTTTCCTGATCCTGTGGGGATCGAATGTCCCGCAGACACGCACGCCCGACGCCCATTTCTATACCGAGGTCCGGTACAAGGGCGCCAAGAGCGTCGTCATCAGTCCCGACTATTCCGAAGCGTCGAAATTCGCCGATCTCTGGGTGTCGCCGAAGCAAGGGACCGATTCCGCGCTGGCGATGGCCATGGGCCATGTCATCCTGCGCGAATTCCATGTCGATCGGCAGGCCGCCTATTTCGAGGACTACGCGCGGCGGTTCACCGACATGCCCATGCTGGTGCGCCTGGTCAAACAGGGTGAGCACTATGTGCCGGAGCGGTTCCTGCGCGCCTCCGACATCCTCGGCTCCGGCGGGGAAGCCAACAACCCGCAATGGAAGACACTCGCTTTCGACGAGGCCAGCAACACGATCGTCGTGCCGCAGGGTTCGGTGGGATTTCGCTGGGGCGAAAAGGGCAAGTGGAACATCGAGGAAAAGGAATCGAACGGCAGGCCCACGAAGCTTCGCCTATCCTTGGCCCCGATCAAAGACAGCCTTGCGCCGGTTGGGTTCCCCTATTTCGGAAACCGCGAGCACGACCATTTCCTAGGGACAAACCATCCCGGAATCCTCATTCGCAACGTGCCCGCGAAGACGCTGAAGCTCGCCGAGGGCGAAACCGTGGTGGCGTCGGTTTTCGATCTATTTCTTGCAAATTATGGCGTCGATCGCGGCTTCGGCGGCGCGCATCTTGCCAAGGGTTACGATGATCTGGAGCCCTACACGCCCGCCTGGGCCGAGGCGATCACAGGCGTGCCTCGGGACCAAATCATTACCGTCGCGCGCGAGTTCGCCCGCAACGCCGAAAAGACCAAGGGGCGGTCGATGGTGATCGTCGGTGCCGGTCTCAATCACTGGTACCACATGGATATGAACTACCGTGGCATCATCAATATGCTGGTGATGTGCGGATGCGTCGGGCAGTCGGGCGGCGGCTGGTCGCATTATGTGGGTCAGGAAAAGCTGCGCCCGCAAAGCGGGTGGTTGCCGCTGGCCTTCGCCCTCGATTGGGGCCGGCCGCCCCGGCAGATGAATTCGACCTCGGCCTTCTATGCCCATACCGATCAATGGCGGTATGAGACGCTCGATGTATCCGAGATTCTTTCGCCCACGGCGCCCATGGGACCGTGGGATGGCGCGCTGATCGATTTCAACGTGCGGGCCGAACGCATGGGTTGGCTACCCTCGGCGCCGCAGCTTCAAACCAACCCGCTTGACGTAGCGGCCCATGCGGCAAAGGCCGGCGTCGAGCCGAAGGACTATGTCGCGAAATCCCTGAAATCCGGCGAGTTAAAGCTCTCCTGCGAGGATCCCGACAATCCAAAGAACTGGCCGCGCAATCTTTTCGTATGGCGATCCAACCTCCTGGGCGCCTCCGGCAAGGGCCATGAATATTTCCTGAAGCATCTCCTCGGCACCAAACACGGAGTCATGAACAAGGACCTCGGCGAGCATGGCAAGAAAAAGCCGGCCGAGGTTGCGTGGCACGAGCAGGCCCCCGAAGGAAAGCTCGACCTGCTGGTTACGCTCGATTTCCGCATGTCCACGACCTGCATGTATTCCGACATCGTTCTGCCGACCGCCACTTGGTATGAAAAGAACGATCTCAATACCTCGGACATGCATCCCTTCATCCACCCCCTCACGGCGGCGGTCGATCACGCCTGGGGAACGCGCAGCGATTGGGATATCTACAAGGGCATCGCCAAGGCCTTTTCGCGGGTCGCACCGGAGGTTCTCGGCGTCGAGAAGGATGTCGTGCTCACGCCGATCCTGCACGACACGCCAGGCGAAATCGCGCAGCCCTTCGACGTGCAAGATTGGAAAAAGGGAGAAGTCGAACCGATTCCCGGCAAGACGATGCCGACCGTCACCGTCGTCGAGCGCGACTACCCCAACCTCTTCAAAAGGTTCTCCGCGCTTGGGCCGCTGATGACCAAGCTCGGCAATGGCGGCAAGGGGATAGCCTGGAATACCGAACATGAGGTCGAATTCCTCAAACGCCTCAATGGCGAGGTGCTGGAGGACGGCCCAACCAAGGGTCTCGCGCGCATCGATACGGACATCGATGCCTGCGAGGTCATCCTGAGCCTGGCGCCCGAAACCAATGGCGAAGTCGCGGTCAAGGCCTGGGCGTCGCTTGGCAAATCAACCGGGCTGGAGCACACGCATCTCGCCAATCCGAAAGAAGACGAAAAAATTCGATTCCGCGACGTCGTCGCCCAGCCGCGCAAGATCATTTCTTCCCCGATTTGGTCGGGGCTGGAATCGGAAAAAGTTTGCTACAACGCCGGCTACACGAACGTCCATGAGTCCATCCCATGGCGGACGCTCACGGGCCGCCAGCAGCTTTATCAGGATCATCTCTGGATGCGCGCTTTCGGCGAGGGCTTTTGCGTCTATCGCCCGCCGATCGACACAAAGAGCGTGAAGCCGGTCATCGATCGCAAGCCTAACGGCAATAAACCGGTCGTCCTCAATTTCCTGACGCCTCATCAAAAATGGGGGATCCACTCCACCTACACCGACAACCTCCTGATGCTGACGTTGTCGCGCGGCGGTCCGATCGTATGGATCAGCGAGGCCGACGCGAGGAAAGGCGGCATCGTGGACAACGACTGGATCGAGGCCTTCAACACCCACGGCGCCCTCGTCGCCCGCGCCGTGGTGTCACAACGCGTCAAGTCCGGGACCTGCATGATGTATCACGCACAGGAGAAGATCGTGAACGTCCCCGGCTCCGAACAGACCGGCCTGCGCGGAGGCATCCACAATTCGGTGACGCGCGCGGTCCTGAAGCCCACGCACATGATCGGCGGGTATGCCCAACAATCCTACGGGTTCAACTACTACGGAACGGTCGGGTCGAACCGCGACGAATTCGTGATCGTCCGCAAGATGGACAAGGTCGATTGGCTCGACCGTCCAACCGCAGACCAGCCCGCACCTCTGGAGGCCGCAGAATGAAGATCCGCGCGCAAATCGCGATGGTCCTGAACCTCGACAAATGCATCGGCTGTCATACCTGCTCGGTGACATGCAAGAACGTCTGGACCAATCGCGAGGGCATGGAATACGCCTGGTTCAACAATGTCGAGACCAAGCCGGGCATCGGCTATCCCAAGGAATGGGAGAACCAGAAGCGCTGGAAGGGCGGCTGGCGGCGCAAGAGAAACGGCAAGATCGAGCCCCGGATCGGTGCGAAGTGGCGGGTGCTGGCAAACATTTTCGCCAATCCGGACCTGCCGGAAATCGACGACTACTACGAGCCATTCACATTCGATTACGAACACCTCCAAAACGCGCCGGAAATGTCGACCATGCCAACGGCGCGGCCGCGCTCGCTGATCAGCGGCGAGCGCATGGAAAAAATCGAATGGGGCCCGAACTGGGAGGAGATTCTCGGCGGCGAATTTTCGAAGCGTTCGGCCGACGTCAATTTCGAGGGCGTGCAGAAGCAGATCTACGGCGAGTTCGAAAACACCTTCATGATGTATCTGCCGCGGCTCTGCGAACATTGCTTGAACCCCGCCTGTGTCGCCGCCTGCCCTTCGGGGGCGATCTATAAACGCGAGGAGGATGGCATCGTCCTGATCGATCAGGACAAGTGCCGCGGCTGGCGCATGTGTGTCTCCGGCTGTCCCTATAAGAAGATTTATTACAACTGGTCGTCCGGCAAGTCGGAGAAATGCATCTTCTGCTATCCGCGCATCGAAGCCGGACAACCAACGGTGTGCTCCGAGACCTGCGTCGGCCGCATCCGGTATCTCGTCGTCCTCCTTTATGACGCCGACCGCATCGAGTCCGCGGCGAGCGTCGCGGAAGAGAAAGATTTGTACGAAGCACAATTGGACATCTTCCTCGACCCGCAGGATCCGGCTGTCATGGCGCAGGCCCGCGCCGACGGGATCACCGAAAACTGGCTCGAAGCGGCGCGCCGCTCCCCGGTGTGGAAGATGGCGATGGAATGGAAGGTCGCCTTTCCCCTCCATCCCGAATACCGCACGCTGCCGATGGTCTGGTACGTGCCGCCGCTCTCACCCATCCAATCGGCGGCGCAGGCCGGCAGCATCGGCATCGACGGAAACATGCCCGATGTCCGCTCGCTCCGCATTCCCCTGAAGTACTTGGCCAACCTGCTGACGGCCGGAAAGGAAGAACCGGTCGCATTGGCGCTTGAACGGATGCTCGCCATGCGCGGGTATATGCGCGCCAAGACGATCGACGGCGTCATCGACGAAGGCATCGCCCGGCGCGTCGGTCTGCGCCCCGAGCAAATCGACGAGATGTATCACATCATGGCCATCGCCAATTACGAGGACCGCTTCGTCATTCCAACCGCTCATCGCGAGCTGGGCGCGGACGCCTTCGACCTTCGCGGATCCTGCGGCTTTTCCTTCGGCAATGGCTGTTCGGGCGGCGACACACCGGCAAATCTTTTCGGTACACCCAAGAAAGCCAAGACGCCGATGGAGGTCTCCTGATGACCGCGACTTTCAAGGTGCTATCGGCGCTGCTCACCTACCCCTCCGCCGAGTTGCAAGCGGCGGCCGAAGAACTTCACGCCGCCCTCGATTCCGATGGCCTTGTCGCACAATCGGTACGGGGCGATCTCGATCGGTTGATCGATGAGTTTGCTTCGAGCGATCTCATCGACCTCCAGGAACGTTACGTCATGCTGTTCGACCGGACGCGGTCTCTTTCCTTGCACCTCTTCGAGCACGTTCATGGCGAGAGCCGGGATCGCGGCCAGGCGATGATCGATTTGAGAAGCCTGTACGAACAGAAGGGCCTGGCAATGACGGCGTCGGAATTGCCCGATTTTCTGCCCCTTTTTCTGGAGTTTCTATCCTCGTTGCCCCTTGGCGATGCCCGGTAACTTCTCAATCAACCCGCGCATATCGTTTCGGCTCTCGCGGAACGCCTCCGCAAGCGGCAGTCGCCTTATGAGGCCGTGTTCCGCGCCTTGACCGCGCTCGCCGTGTCGGCGCCGAAGGCGAATGCCGTCGCCGGCCTTCTTGCCCAACCCGATCCCGACCCCAACGATCTGTCCGCGCTGGATGCGGCGTGGGAGGAAGAGTCCGTCGAATTCGGCCCGGAAGTAGCCACCGGCTGCAAGGGTGGTCTCGCGGGAGGCATCGGAGCGGCCGGGCGTTCGCTTCCGACCGACCGCGCTTGAGGAGGACGACATGCGCGAATTCATGATCCACGCCATTTTCGGATGGTACCCGTATCTCTGCCTCATCGTGTTTCTGGTCGGTAGTTTGCTGCGTTTCGATCG
This sequence comes from Rhodospirillales bacterium, assembly GCA_947445225.1. Lineage (GTDB taxonomy): Bacteria > Pseudomonadota > Alphaproteobacteria > CACIAM-22H2 > CACIAM-22H2 > SHVT01. The sequence continues at coordinate 5,809 of CANFCX010000057.1, read as the reverse complement.
CGAGCAATACACCTGGAAAACGGGATCGAGCCAATTGTTGCGACGCAGGCAGCTTTCCTGGGGCTCCAACCTGTTCCATGTCGGGATCCTTGCGATCTTCGGCGGCCATCTGGTCGGGCTGTTGACACCGATCCAGGTGTTCGACTTCATCGGTATCTCCCACGGCGCAAAACAATGGATGGCGATCATTGTCGGCGGCATCGCCGGAATCATGTGTTTCATCGGCATGGTTCTGCTGATCCATCGCCGGCTGTTTGATGCGCGCATCCGGCGCAATTCTTCCTTCGGCGACATCGCCATTCTCCTCCTTCTGTTCGCGCAACTGGTCCTTGGGCTGGCCACTATTCCGGTCTCTCTCGGCCATCTCGATGGCCATGAGATGGTGAAGTTCATGAACTGGGCCCAGGGTATTCTCACCTTGCAGCCCGGCGCGGCCGCGTTTGTTGCCGATGTCAGCCCGATCTTCCGGCTACATATTTTCCTCGGGATGACCATTTTTCTGGTCTTCCCATTCACGCGCCTGGTCCATGCCTGGAGCGCACCCATTTGGTATCTCGGCCGCTCCGGCTATCAAATCGTAAGGTCGCGGGCCGCGGGGCCTCCGGCATTCGCTCCCGGCGCACGCCCTCCGATCCTGCATCGCGCGCAATTCGGCACGCCCGCCCTGAAAATGGGCGTGACGGATCGCCCCCAATGAACCGCGCCACGATCATCGCGGCCGCGACCGAAAGACCGATCCCGGTTCGCGTCAATGGCGTGACGATCCCGCGCGATGTCATCGCCCGCGAGGTCCAGCATCACCCCGCGCCGAAGCCGATTGCCGCGTGGCAATCGGCTACCCGGGCGTTGGTCGTCCGCGAATTATTGCTTCAGGAGGCTCGCCGCCTTGGCATCGCGGCAAAGCCGCTGACCGATGCCGACGGTCGCCGGGAGACCGACGACGAGGCCCTTATTCGCTCCGTCGTCGATCAACAGGTCCTGACACCCGTACCCGACGAAGAAACCTGCAGGAGATACTACGGCCAGAACACCCGCCGCTTTCGTTCGCCTGACATCTTCGAGGCCTCGCACATTCTCCTTGCCGCCCGGAAGGACGATGTCGCCGCTTATGAAGTCGCCGGCCAGCGCGCCCGCGAACTCCTTCTTGAATTGACGAGGCAACCTGATCGCTTCGGCGCCCTCGCCACGCTCCACTCGGATTGTCCGTCTAAGGCGGTTGGCGGAAATCTTGGGCAGATCGCGCCCGGTCAGACGACGCCCGAATTCGAAGACGCGCTTGGCCATTTGCCGGTCGGCGCGTTCAGCGACCCGCCGGTCGCATCGCGCTACGGGTTTCATGTGATCCGCCTCGATCGAAAAATCGAGGGCCGCCAATTGCCCTTCGAGATGGTCGCCGATCGCATCGCCGCCTATCTGGGGGACCATGTGAGGCGTCGGGCGATCGCTCAATATATCGCGAAGCTGGCGTCGGAGGCGGTCGTCGAGGGCGTGGAACTCGCCGGCAAGGATTCAATGCGCGTGCATTAGGGGGACAACGAATGCTTCTCGGCGACCTGATGGCGAGATTTGAGGACGAGACCGTGGCCTTGGAGGCCTTGGTTAATCTCGGGGATCTCCCGCTGACCGTCCGCGTTCAAGACAGGGGGGCTGAAGTCGGGATGACGCCAGGTTCCTTCATCGGCTCCTGCGTCCGGCGTTATGTCGAGCAGGCATCGAACGAGGAATGGACGACATTGTTCGGCCTTCTTTCCCAGGCGGTCGATCCGGGATCGTCTTTCCTGCGCCGGGCGCTGTCCCAGGCTGTGTGAGATCGCCATGAGCGTCTTGGTTCGTTCCGTCAGGGATGTTGGAACCTTCGATTGCGGGTCGCGGGATCTCATGGATCCGGCGGCGGCCCTCAACCTCATATTGACCGGCGTCGAGGCGATCGACGACGCCGAGCCGGTCGCCCTGGCCAATGCTAGCGGGCGCATTCTCGCGACCGACTACGTTTCATTCGTGGCGCTGCCTCGCTTCGATAATTCGGCGATGGATGGCTATGGCGTTCATTGGGAAGACCTGGCGCGGCCGATGCCAATCTCCCTGCCATTCGGCGGATCCATTCGGCCGGGCGACAGAGTCGCGGCCCCGGCCCGACCCGGATTCACCGTCCCGATCATGACCGGGGCGCCGGTGCCGGAAGGCATCGCAGCGGTGATCCCCTCGGAGCGAGTTATTCGGACCGCGGACGGCATTCACCTGCTCGCCGTCCCGCGGCCGGAAACGAATGTCAGGCGGCGCGGCGAGGATGTCCGGCCGGGCACGGTCATCGTCCCCGCTGGAACCGTTCTGGACGCCCGCCACGTCGCGGCGATCGCGGCCACGGGCGGCGGCGCGGTCTCGGTCAGACGCCGATTGCGCGTTGCCATCGTTTCGACGGGTTCGGAGTTGGTCGACGCCGGAACCATGATCGCCGCTGGTCAGGCCGTCGACACCAACCGGCCGATGCTGATGTCGCTCCTGGCATCGCCGCCGGTTGAGTTGGTCGATGGTGGGATTGTTCCCGACAACGCCGAATTGCTCGGCAAGACCTTGTGTCGCCTGAGCGAGCAATGTGATCTCATTCTGTCGTCGGGCGGCGTCTCGGGCAGCGAGACAGACCATCTGGGGCGGGCTCTCGATGACGCCGGCGGACGCCACCAAACGCTCAAGCTCGCGCTCAGACCGGGCAAACCCATTCTGGAGGGAACGCTCGGCGGTACGCGGCTACTTGGCCTGCCCGGCAACCCGGTTGCCGCTCTCGTCGCGCTCCTGCTATTCGGCGGTCCGCTGATTGGCGCGATGTTGGGTCTTTCGCCCGCCCCTAACCTGGGAACCTTGGCGCGAGCTGGTGGTCTGTTTCCTCACCGCGCCGGTCGGGTCGAGTTTGTCCCCGCGCGCGTGGTGGCCACCGATGCTCAAGGTATCCCAATCATCGAACGCGTCGGAAGCGGCGGCTCCGCCCGCCTGTCACCTTTACTTGCGGCCGATGGATTCGCCGAACTCGATCGGGACGCGCCCGATATCCCCCGCGGCGCCGAAATCCGCTTTCATCCGTTTACGACGTCGTTCGGCTTGTTGCCCCTCGGCGGATCGCGCTCGCCAAGGTAGTGGCCGCTCAATCGCCGGCCGCATACGATTTGTCCGTCGGTCGCATTTTCGCTGGCGTCGGCGGCCGACTGTAACCTGCAGTTGACAGTCCGCAGGCCGTATCCTACAGATTACAGATGCTTGAGGTCCGCCAGACCGAGATTTTTGCCAAGTGGCTGGGGGGCCTCACCGATCCGCGTGCGGCCGAGAAAATCGCACAACGAATCGTTCGTCTGCTCCGGCCTATTGGGCGACATGAAGCCTGTCGGCCAGGGAATATCCGAACTGCGGATCGATCATGGCCCGGGCTACCGGGTGTATTTCGCCCAGCGCGGCCGGGTTTTGGTGATCCTGCTGTGTGGCGGCGACAAGCGGACGCAGACGCGAGATATCGCCAAGGCGAAAGCCTTGGCGAACGACCTGGAGGACTGATCATGGCTATCAAGACGATCCCCTTTGACGCAGCTGAACACCTCGTTTCGCCTGAGTCGCAGGCTGAGCTTCTATCGGATGCCCTGGACACCGGCGATGCCGGTTACGTCGCCAACGCTCTCGGCGTGATCGCGCGGGCGCGTGGGATGACCGATGTTGCACGCGGCGCCGGGGTTACTCGGGAGGCGCTTTACAAGGCGCTGAGCCAGGATGGCGATCCCAAGCTGACCACCCTGCTTGGCGTGATCAAGTCGCTCGGCTTCAAGCTCTCTGCGCGGAAGACTTCAAATCCCTCGCCACGGAAGACCGGCCAGCGTCGGCGGGTTTATCGGATTGCGGGCTAGCCGCGAAGCTCTGCAACGACCTCTCCCTACCCAGAACTCACGGCAAGAGACGATCAGAATTCTTCCGCTGTCCGCTGGTGTGCCAGCCTACGGCGCACCACTTCCTCGCTCGCCCCCAGGCCGGCCAGGACTCGGCCGGCAAGCTGTAGACTGGCCTCGACGGTTTCAGGCACGGCCATGGTAGCTCCTGCACTTAGCAACCGCACCGCATGAGCGCCATCCCGAGCACGGGCATAGATAGGAATCATCATCCATGTCCGGCGGATCTCGCCAACGATCTTCTCGGCTGCCCGGGGGTCATCCATGGTGACGACGATGGCGGCGGCTTTTCCGGCATGCACGCGATTCAACATTTCCAGACGTGACGCATCGCCATAGAAGACCGGCAGCTTCTCGGCTCGCGCCCGCGACACGCTCAACGGGTCCGTATCCAGCGCCAAATAGGGAACAGCCTCTGCCTGCAAAGTTCCGGCAATGGTGCGGCCAACCCGGCCGAACCCGGCCAGAACGATATGCCCCTCCGGTTCGCCGATCTCCCCGAAACGGCCTTCATGGGACTTGGTCGATCCGCGCTCCAGACGGGCCGCCAACTTCTCGGCCGCCACGGCCACCAGCGGCGTCGCCATCATGGTGAGGCCGGTCACGATGAGCATGAACTGCCCCACACCAATGGGAAGCAGAGCGAGGCTCATCGCCAAGCCAATGACGATGAAGGCGAATTCGCCGCCTTGTCCAAGCAATAGACCGGCTTCGATCGAGGCATGCCGCGGCAGGCCAAACGCCGAGCATAGGCCGGCTATAATAACCGATTTAAGGAGGAACAGGCCGAGGACCGACGCCGCGACCCAGATCGGCGCCTCGCCCACCATGCGCCAGTCGATGCCCATTCCCACCGAAATAAAGAACAGGCCTAACATTAAGCCCTTAAACGGTTCGATATCGATTTCGATCTCGTGGCGGTACTCAGTCTCCGCCAACAGCAGGCCAGCCAGAAACGCGCCGAGAGCCATGGACAGGCCTGAAAGACCCGTGATCGCCGATATGCCAATCACGGTCAGGAGAACGGCGGCCATGAACATTTCCGGGCTGCGGGTCTGTGCAACCAGCCGCAGCACCGGGCGCAGAACGAGGCGCCCCACCGTGTAGATCAGGGCGATTGTCGCCACTGCTTTTCCCAACGCCATGACGAGGTCAAGCCCCACATTGCCTTCAGCCCCGGCGCCCGAGACGCCAACCACGAATAGGATCGGCACCACCGCCAGGTCCTGCATCAGCAAAATTGAAAAACTGGCGCGGCCGAGGGGCGTGCCGAGGCGCCGGCTCCGCATCAACAACTGCATGACGATGGCGGTAGATGACAGCGCTAGACACGCGCCCAGCACGATTGATGCCGGAATCGAGTTGCCGAACTCCCACGCGATCAATCCAACGATCGAACCGGTGATGAGGATCTGGAGACTCCCGAGACCGAACACCAGCCGCCGCATAGCCCACAGCCGCTCCAGCGACAGCTCGAGCCCAATCGTGAAAAGCAGGAAGACCACGCCGAGTTCAGCCAGCGCCCGGGTGCCCTCCAGATCGGTGATGATGGCATACGACAGTATTGGGAAGTCGGCCGCCCACAGTCCGAGGCCGAAAGGGCCGATGACGCCGCCCACGACCAGATAGCCCAGCACCGGACTGACACGCACACGATGGAACAGGGGCACCATCACACCAGCAGCGATCAGGAAAATGATGATCTCCCGCAGATAGGGGACGCTGGTGTGCGCTTCCATTCAAGCCCCCTCAAAAAAGACACTTAACGTGTCAATGCCTTCTTATCACTACCATTGTCCCCCAGGGAACCGCGCGGCAGTGGCTCTGCGGCGGGATTTTTGTGACTCACCGTCGCAACCGCGGTTGCGGTGGGAGTCGGCCGCGTG
>CANFCX010000056.1 GCA_947445225.1 Rhodospirillales bacterium | reverse complement strand
TACGCGACCAATGGCGCGTTCAATTATCTGGCGGCGGGCGAGACCGCGACCGACAGCTTCACCTATACGGGCAGCGACGGACATGGCGGCTTCGACACCGCGACGGTCACGGTATCCATCACCGGCGTCAACGACGCACCGGTGGCGGCGAATGACCTGGCGGGGACCGACGAAGACACGGTGCTGACCCTCTCGGCGGCGTCCCTATTGGCCAATGACGCCGATGCCGACACCAGTGACACACTCGCGGTTGTTGGCGTCGGCGGCGCGGTCAATGGCACCGTCGCGTTGGTCGCCGACGAAATCGTCTTCACCGCCGCCGCGCATTTCAGCGGGATCGCTACCTTCACCTACACCGCGGCCGACGGCCATGGCGGCGTCGCCACCGCGACGGTCACGGTCGATGTGGCCGCGGTCGCCGACGCCCCGATCATCGGCGCCGCCGATGCCGTCGGCATCGAGGGCGCTACCGTGCCCTTGGCGATCGTTGCGACGCTCACCGACACCGATGGCTCCGAGACGCTCGACGACATCGTCATCAACGGCCTGCCGGTGGGTGCGACGCTCTCGGCGGGGATGAACAATGGCGGCGGGTCGTGGACGCTGACACCGGCCGAGCTTGATGGACTGACCGTCACGTTGCCGGCGGTGGACGCCGATGCCGTGTACGCCATCACGGTCACGGGCACGGCGACCGAGCAGACCAATGGCGACAGCGCGATGGCTTCCGCCACGTTCGGCCTGTCCATCACGAATTTCACGGGCAATGTCGCTCCGTTGGCGACGGCCGACATCGTCATCACCAATATCTGGAGCAACGACGGCTTCCCGCCCGTCATCACCCTGACCGAGACCGAGGCCAATGACACCATGGCCGCGGCGCAGACCCTGTCGCGTCTGGATTTCGGCATCGGTTCGGATGCCGAGGCCCCCGATTCCACGCTGCCCCGCGTGGTCGTGGACGGCGCCATCGCGGCCGATGGCGACGTCGATTTTTATAGTGTCGCCCTTAATGCCGGCGAACGCCTGATCGTCGATCTGGATCGCGGCTGGGAGTGGGGCGCGTTGGCTCTGCCCTTCGGCGACGGTACCGGCCAAGACGATTGGATCGATTTCGATTTGTGGCTTTATGACGCCAACGGCACCTTGCTTCAGCACGGTCAGGAGTATTACGGCGGCACACCCGACCTCGGTTCCGAGGATTTCTCCGACGGCTATCTCGACTTCACCGTTTCCAGCACCGGCACCTATTATTTAGCGGTGAATGCGCCGACTTATTTATTTCCGGGCGCCGACAATCCCGGCGACTACCGCCTTCATGTTGGCACGGTGCAGACCGCGCTGATTCCCGGCCAGGCCTTGACCCACAACGATAGCGACGGCGACGGCGATACCATCGCCATCGACGCGGTGAGCCTCGGCGCCAATGGCGTCGCGGTGCTGGCGGGCGGGGACGTCGGCTTCGCTTTGAGCGACCCCGACCTCGACGGCACGTTCACCTACACCGCTACCGACGGGGTTTTGGCGAGCAACGCGGCGACGGTCACGGTGACCAATGTGGCGAGCCAGACCTTGATCGGCACGGCGGCTGACGAAATCCTCGCCGGCAACGATTTCGGCAACACCATCGATGGCGGCGCGGGCGATGACGTGCTGATCGGCGGCGGCGGCGCGGATGACATAATCGGCGGGGATGGCGACGATCTGTTCATTTTCAACCTCTTCAGCGGCATCGACCAAATTCTGGATTTCGCCACAGGCGACGCCATCGATCTGACCGCTTGGGGCTTCTCCTCGATCGATGACCTGCTCATCGGTCAAGACGGCGCCGACGCCGTGATCCACTTGGACGGCACTATTTCCGGCGCGGACAAGATCATGCTACTGGGCGTCTCCGCTTCCAGCCTCGACGCCGACGACTTCATTTTCGCCTAGGCTCTCGCGGCGCCCCGCCGGCACCGGATAGAACGCACCCTCCGTCCCGGCTATTTTTGTCCTATGATCACCATGGACGAAGCTGCGGAAAGACGCGGCGTTCACCAGCGGGACTTCCCCGGCTGAATGGGTGCTCGGCGTAACCGGTCTGGAAGTCGTGGACGACACCAACACCGCCCTCTATGTCGAGACGCTGCGTAGCGAGAGGCTGCGGATCGGCGTCCTTGCCGTCGTCCTGGCCGCCATTCTGGCGATCGTCAGCGCCATTTTCGCGATATTTAACGACGGGATTCAATATTTCGCTTCCAAGCCGGTCGGGCCGGAGCTGCCGGTCTATGTCATCGGTCCCTTTCTGCTGTACGAAACCGCCGTCTTCTTCCTGCTGTCCCGGGCCGTCGCCGGAAAATTGCGGCCGCCCGCCTTCGCTCGCTATGTCAACGCCGTCGTCGAGACCAGCCTGCCGAGTGTCATATTGCTGGTGGCCAGCACTTATACCGAGCCGGCGGTGATTTTCGGCGGCTGGCCGTCGCTGCTTTATTTCGTTTTCATCATCGCCGCCACGCTGCGGCTGAATTTCGCGCTGCCCCTGTTGACCGGGGTGTCTTCGGCGGCCGGTTACATGGCGGTCGCGGCTTACGTCCTGCCGCTGTCGATGGCCGCGTCGAACCCCGTCGAAACGGTGCTCTATCACCTGAGCCGGGCATTCATCATGCTGGTCGCCGGGGTGGTGGCGGGACTGGTTTCGCTACGCCTCCGCCGCACCTTGGTGCGGGTGAACGAACAGAATGCGGCGCGCGAACGGGTGACGAGCCTTTTCGGTCAACACGTCTCGCCCGCGGTGGTCGAAAGGCTGCTCGACGAAAATTCATCGGCCGAAGGTGAGGTCAGCCAGATTTGCGTGATGTTCCTCGACATTCGCGATTTCACGTCCTTTGCCCGCCAACGTCCGCCGCGCGAGGTCGTCGATTATCTCAACCGCAGCTTCGCCTTCATGATCGAGGCGGTGGAGCGCCACCATGGCATCATCAATAAATTCCTCGGCGACGGCTTCATGGCGATTTTCGGGGCGCCGCTCGCCAGCGCCGACGCCGCCGCCGAGGCCGTGGCCGCGTCCCGCGAAATTCTGGCCGAAATCGACGCGCGGGCGGCGGCCGGGGGGCAGCCCCCGCGGGTTGGCATCGGCCTGCATGCCGGTCCGGCGGTGACCGGAAACATCGGTTCGCCGCGCCGCAAGGAATTCACCGCCATCGGCGACACGGTCAACCTCGCCGCCCGGCTGGAGCAGCTTAATAAGGAGCATGGATCGCGGCTCCTGGTGTCCGACGCCGTGGCCAAGGCGTTGGGTCCGGCCCTGGGGCCGGCCGTCTTGATCGGTTCGGTGACGGTGAAAGGGTATGCGGAGCCGGTGCCGGCGTGGCGCCTCGACTGAGACCCAAGGCCGCCCGCCCGTGCGGTTCGTCATACTTTCGCCTCAGTCACCCACAAAGCTGTGAACCCTTTCGAAGTGGTCGGCCTTGAACACAAGGCCCGAGCCAATTAGATTTGTGCGGACTTCCGACCGTCAAAGCCCGTAACGGGCGACCGGCCGATGGAGATGGAGAACCCGCCGTGAACCACCTCGCTGCTGCGTTGCGCTCAGCCGGGCCCTTCCCCGCCAGAGCGTTTGCCTTTGCATCGCTCCTTGCCTTCGGCTTGGCGACGCAGCCGGCCCTGGCCCTTGACGCGCCCCGGAGTTTTGCCGATCTGGCCGAAAAACTGCTTCCGTCGGTCGTTAACGTCTCGACCACGCAAATCGTGCGTACGACCGGGCGGACCGGTGGCGGCGAACAGCCGCAATTGCCGCCCGGCTCGCCGTTCGAGGATTTCTTCCGCGATTTCTTCGATCGCCAGCCTCCCGGCCAGGGTCAGAAGGGTCAGCAGCAACAGCGCCCGCAGCAGCCTCCGCAAGAAGCGCAGCGCCGGGCGACCTCGCTCGGCTCCGGCTTTGTCATCGATGCGGCCGGGCTGGTCGTGACCAACAATCACGTCATCGCCGATGCAGAGGAAATTTCCGTCATTCTTCAGGACGGCACCAGCATGGTGGCGCAGCTTGTCGGGAAAGACGTCAAGACCGACCTCGCCTTGCTTCGGGTTAAGCCGGTCAAGCCCTTGGTCGCGGTGAAGTGGGGCGATTCCGATGCGATCCGCGTCGGCGATTGGGTCGTGGCCATTGGCAACCCCTTTGGGCTCGGTGGCACGGTCACCGCCGGCATCCTGTCCGCCCGCGCCCGAGACATCAACGCCGGGCCCTATGACGATTTCCTCCAGACCGACGCCTCGATCAACCGGGGCAATTCAGGTGGCCCGCTGTTCAATTTGGAAGGTGAGGTTGTCGGCATCAACACCGCGATCTTCTCCCAGACCGGCGGCAGCATAGGCATCGGCTTCGCCATTCCGTCGAGCCTCGCTCGTCCGGTGGCCGATCAGCTCGGCAAATTCGGCAGGGCCCGCCGGGGCTGGTTGGGGGTCAACATCCAAAGCGTCACCGACGAAATCGCGGAGGGGCTGGGCCTCGACAAGGCGCGCGGCGCCCTCGTCGCCCGCGTCACCGAAAATGGGCCGGCCGAACAGGCGAAGATCTTGCCCGGCGATGTCGTCATCAAATTCGACGGCAAGGACGTAACCAATATGAGCCGCCTGCCGCGGCTCGTCGCGGAGACGGCCATCGACAAGCCGGTCAAGGTGACGGTGTGGCGCAAGGGCAAGGAAGTGGTTCTTGACGCCAAGGTCGGCGAACTCGACGAGACCGAGCCCCAGCTTGCCGCGGTGCGGCCCAATGCGCGGCCGGGCACGCCGGGCGCGCCACCCGCGCCGCCATCGCCCGTCGATGCGCTCGGCTTGGCCTTGTCGCCGATCACGCCGGAGCTTCGCGAACGGCATGAAATCGCGCGGGACGTGAAGGGCGTCGTCGTCACCAAGGTTTACGAAACCGGCCTCGCCGCCGAAAAGGGCGTGCGCGCGGGCGATGTGATCGTCGAAATCGGCCAGGATCAGGTGACCTCGCCGGCCCAGGTCGCGGCCAAGGTTCAGGAAGCCCTGAAGGCCGGACGCAAATCGATGCTGGTGCTGCTCGACCGCAAGGGTGAACAGCGCTTCGTCGCCATCCGGATCGATCCCAAGGGCTAAAGCCGCCCGCGCGCCTTCGCGCGTTTCGACACGGGGCCGGCGTTAACGCCGGCCCTTTCGTTTTCAAGACCTTGAACGCTTTTTTCCCGATCCCAAATGCGGTGGCGTCGAGGGGCTTGTTTGCCCTCGAGGTTGCGAAATTCGGGCTGGTCCAATCGCGGAGAGCCCACACGCATGTTGCTTCATTTGGAGGATATGTACCGATGTTGAATTCGTATTTCGTGCCCCGGTTCCGCACCGCTTCCAGCGTCGACCGCTTGTTCGACCTGTTCGACGCGCAACTCGGAACCGATGCCGCCGTCGCCCCCGCCCATGACATCGAAAAGTTGGACGACGATCACTACCGGATTAGCGTGGCGGTCCCGGGTTTCCGCCGCGACGAGCTGAACGTGGAGACCAAGGGCGAACTTCTGGTCGTGAGCGGCCGCAAGGAAACGGCCGCGGATGGCAAGGTCGTCCATCGCGGGATTGGCTTGGGCAATTTCGAGCAGCGCTTCACGCTCGCCGATCATGTGCGCGTCGAAGGCGCGACCGTGGTCGATGGCGTGCTGTCGATCGAGCTTGTCCGCGAAATTCCCGAGGCGAAGAAACCGCGCCGCATCGAGATCGGCGCCGCTCCCGAGGGTCTGGTCGACAAGGCGAAGAAATTCGTTGGCCTCGACAAGGCCGCCTGAACCGCGCCACGGTTAGCGACAAGGGCCGCCCGGTGTCCACATGCCGGGCGGCTTTTTTTTCGGGGAGCCTTGCTCAGCTATCCGGCGCGATGTCCTTCGCCGCGTAACCCTGCGCATAGAGCAGGGCGGTGAGATCGGCGTAGTCCAGGCGTTGCGGGATGACGGCGGCGACCTTGGGTCTAGGGCGGAAGGCCACGCCCAGCCCGGCCGATTGCAGCATCGGGATGTCGTTGGCGCCGTCGCCGACGGCGAGGCTCGCCTCCCGTGGGAGTTTCCGCTGCCGCAGCAAGCGGAACAACGCTTCGCGTTTGCCGGTGGCGTCGATGATCGGTCCATCGGCCAGTCTTCCGGTCATTTGGCTGCCTTTCATCGCCAAATCGTTGGCGACGTCTTCGTTGAAGCCGACCGCCTCGCGCACGCGGGCGGTAAAGACGCGAAAGCCCCCGGACACCAGCGCGGCATAGCCGCCATGGGCGCGCATCGTACGGACCAGCGCGCGCGCGCCGGGTTTCACGCGCACCTTGGCGTAGGCCTCGTCGAGCTGGTCGGTCGTCAGCCCGGCGAGCAGGCCCACGCGTTCGGTCAAAGCCTGGCGGAAATCGATTTCGCCATTCATCGCGCGCGCGGTGATCGGGGCCACCCGATCGGCCAGCCCGCGCATCTCGGCCAGCTCGTCCAGCATTTCATTGTCGATGATCGTCGATTCCATGTCGGAGACCAGCAGCGACTTGCGGCGGGTGGCCGCTTCCTGAGTTATGACGTCGATGCGTTCGCCCGACAGCCCATCGCGCAGCCAACCGGCCGCGTCCTCGGGCGCGAGCCCATCGAAGGGCAGGTCGGCCGCGATGCCCGGCGCCAGAATCGCCGGCATGCCGGGGTTGGCGCCCGCCGCCGCCAACGTGCCGCGCGCCGCGGTCAGGATGGTATTGTCGAGTTTGGCCTTGGCGGGATTGGCGATCAGCGTGGCGACGTAGCGCATGAACATTCGTGAAATCGAGGAAGGGGCCGGCATGATGGGCGCGAGCCGTCCCGCTGACAAGCCCGACCGCGCGCCGCCCTCGTCTCGGCCGGTGCTGGTCGTCGCCGGGCCGACGGCCTCGGGCAAGTCCGGGCTGGCGGTCGCGCTCGCCGAACGCTTCGGCGGCGCCGTTATCAACGCCGACAGCCTCCAGGTCTATCGCGAATTGGAGATCCTGACGGCGCGGCCGGGGCCGGTCCTGGCCCGCCGCGCACCGCATCACCTTTACGGCGTCTTGGGCGTCGGCGAGAGATGCTCCGTCGCGCGCTGGCGCGACATGGCCATGGCCGAAATCGCGGCGCTGCAAGGAGCCGGCACACTGGCCATCGTCACCGGCGGTACCGGGATGTATCTCGATGCGCTGCTCAAGGGCATCGCGCCGGTGCCGGAGATTCCCCAGGGCATCAGGGACCGGGCGCGGAGCCTGGTTGATGAAATCGGCGCGCCGGCACTGCATCAGCGGCTGGCGGCGCGCGATCCCATCGTCGCGGCCCGTATTTCAAGCAATGACCGTCAGCGGCTGGCGCGGGCCTGGGAAGTGCTGGAGGCGACCGGACGTTCCCTCGCCGATTTCCAGCAGACGGTGTCCGCCCCAGGCATCGCGGCAATCGCCATTCAGCTCATGCCGCCACGGGAAGACCTCTATGCCGCGGCGGACGCACGTTTCGCCGCGATGATGGCGCAGGGGGCGCTTGAGGAGGCGCGCGGCATACGCGGCCTTGGGCTCGGTCCGGACCTGCCGGCGATGAAGGCCCTGGGTTTGAAGGAGTTGATCGCCCATCTGGACGGTGAAATGTCGCTGGATCGCGCGGTGACCCTGGCCCAGCAGGCCACCCGAAACTATGCCAAGCGCCAGCTCACCTGGTTCCGGCATCGCTCTCCAGCCCTCGTTGGTGACCGGGGTTTGGTCATAAATGAGCAATATTCGGAAAGATTGAACGCAAAAATCTTTTCATTTATTTGTCAGTTTTTGTTGACCGATTCGCCGCCAAAAGTTTAGTTTCAGCCTTTCGCGCCGCAGCAAAGCGGCGACTTTCTTGGAGATCGAGATGACGACGGAACTGACCACCGGCGCCCACATCGTGCTGAACGCATTGGTGGATCAGGGCGTCGAAGTTATTTTCGGTTATCCCGGCGGGGCCGTTCTTCCCCTGTACGACGCGATGTTCGGCCAAAACCAGCTGCGCCATATCCTGGTTCGCCAGGAAGGCGGCGCGGTTCATGCGGCCGAAGGGTATGCGCGCTCGACCGGCAAGGTGGGTGTCGTGCTCGTCACCTCCGGTCCTGGCGCGACCAATGCCGTCACTGGTCTGACCGATGCGCTGATGGACAGCGTGCCGCTGATCTGCCTGACCGGGCAGGTGCCCACGCACCTGATCGGCAACGACGCCTTCCAGGAGGCCGACACCACCGGCATCACCCGGCCCTGCACCAAACACAATTATCTGGTCCGCAGGATCGAGGATTTGGGCACGGTCATCCACGAGGCGTTCCACGTCGCGCGCAGCGGACGGCCCGGCCCCGTGTTGATCGACCTGCCGAAGGACATCTTGATGGCCAAGGGTGTCTATCGCGGGCGCCCGGCGCAAGGCCACAAGACCTATAACCCCGAGACCAAAGGCGACGGCGCCCAAATCCGCAAGGCCGTGGCCATGATGGCGGCGGCGAAGAAACCCTTGTTCTATTGCGGCGGCGGCGTCGTCAATTCAGGGCCTCGGGCCTCGGAGCTGCTGACCCAATTCGTGCGCCTGACCGGCTTTCCCTGCACGTTGACGTTGATGGGCTTGGGCGCGGTGCCGGCGTCGGATAAACGGTTCCTCGGCATGGTCGGCATGCACGGCATGTACGAATCGAACATGGCCATGCACGATTGCGATCTGATGATCAACATCGGGGCGCGTTTCGACGACCGCGTCACCGGAAGGCTTTCGGCCTTTGCCCCGAATTCGAAGAAGATTCACGTCGATATCGATCCGTCCTCCATCAACAAGAACGTGCGCGTCGATTGCCCCATCGTTGGCGACGTGACGCTGGTCCTGGAGGACATGATCGCGGCCTGGAAACAAAGCGGAGCCAAGCCCGACGCCAAGGCGCTCGCCGCGTGGTGGAAACAGATCGACCAATGGCGCGGTCGCGACTGCCTCACCTATGTGAACTCCGACACGATCATCAAGCCGCAATATGCGTTGCAGCGCCTCCAGGAGATCACCAAGGACATGGATGTCCGCTTCACGACCGAAGTCGGACAACACCAGATGTGGGCGGCGCAATTCCTGAGATTCGAGCAACCCAATCGGTGGATGACCTCGGGCGGGCTCGGCACCATGGGGTATGGGCTGCCGGCGGCGATGGGCGTGCAGATCGCGCACCCCGAATCGCTGGTGATCGATGTCGCGGGCGAAGCCTCGATCCTGATGAACATCCAGGAGATGTCGACGATCTGCCAGTACCGGCTGCCGGTGAAGACCTTCATCCTCAACAACCAGTACATGGGCATGGTGCGGCAGTGGCAGGAGCTGCTGCATGGCGGGCGTTATTCGGAAAGTTACATGGATTCGCTGCCCGATTTCGTGAAGCTGGCCGAGGCCTTTCACTGCGTCGGGCTGCGGGCGACCAAGCCGTCGGAGGTGGACGACACCATCCGCGAGATGATCGCGGTGAAACGGCCGGTGATTGTCGACATGGTCGTCGATCAGACGGAAAATTGCTTCCCGATGATCCCTTCCGGCGCCGCCCACAACGAGATGATCCTCGGTCCCGGCGACAAAAAGAAATCCGCGCCTGTCTCGGAAGAGGGCATGGTGCTCGTCTAGGTCGGCGGCACTTAATATCGGTGGGCGGAGCGGGGCGATGAAGATGGACGCGGTCCAGAGACATACATTCGCGGTGCTGGTGGATAACGAGCCGGGTGTGCTGGCGCGCGTGATCGGCCTGTTTTCCGGGCGTGGCTACAACATCGAGAGCCTGACCGTCGCCCAGACCGACGCGCAGCGCGGCTTGTCCCGCATCACCGTGGTGACATCGGGCACGCCGATGATCATCGAACAGATCAAGGCCCAGCTTGGGCGGCTCGTGCCCGTGCACAAGGTCGCCGATCTGACCTTGGGCGGGCCGTCGGTGGAGCGCGAGCTGGCGCTGATCAAGGTTAATGGCAGCGGCGAAAAGCGCGTGGAATCGCTGCGCATCGCCGATATCTTCCGGGCCAAGGTCGTCGATTCGACCATCGATTCCTTTGTCTTCGAAATCACCGGCGGCACCGACAAGATCGACGCCTTCATTCAATTGATGTCGCCGCTCGGCCTGATCGAGGTGGCGCGCACCGGCGCCGCCGCCATTGCGCGCGGCTCCCAACCGCTTTAAGACCTTCGGCGACTAAATCCCCTCACCCCGGCCCTCTCCCCCGGGGAGAGGGATGAGCCCGGAGCCTTTGGCGACGGGAAGGTGAGGGGCACTGTAACGGAGGAACTATGCGCGTTTACTACGACCGCGACGCCGATGTGAACCTGATCAAGGGCAAAAAGGTTGCCATCATCGGTTATGGCAGCCAGGGCCATGCCCACGCCCTCAATCTGCGCGATTCCGGCGTGAAGGATGTGCGCGTGGCGCTGCGCCCTGGATCACCCTCGGCGGCCAAGGCCGAAGGCGCGAAGTTCAAGGTGCAATCGCCGGCCGACGCGGCGAAATGGGCCGATGTGATGATGGTGGTGACGCCCGACGAACATCAGGCGGCTTTGTGGCGCGACGAACTGAAGGCCAACATGAAAAAGGGCGCGGCGCTCGCCTTCGCCCATGGCTTCAACATCCATTTCAGCCTGATCGAGCCGCGCCCGGATCTCGACGTGTTCATGATCGCGCCCAAGGGCCCGGGCCATACCGTGCGTTCGGAATACCAGAAGGGCGGCGGCGTGCCCTGCCTGCTCGCGGTGCACCAAAACGCCTCGGGCAATGCCCAGGAAATCGGCCTGTCCTATGCCTCCGCCATCGGTGGCGGCCGCGCCGGCGTGATCGAAACCAACTTCCGCGAGGAATGCGAAACCGATCTTTTCGGCGAGCAGGTCGTGTTGTGCGGCGGACTCACCTCGCTGATCATGGCGGGATACGAAACCCTGGTGGAGGCCGGCTACGCCCCGGAAATGGCCTATTTCGAGTGCCTGCACGAGGTCAAGCTGATCGTCGATCTGATCTATGAAGGCGGCATCGCCAATATGCGGTATTCGATTTCCAATACCGCCGAATATGGCGATTACACGCGCGGACCGCGCATCGTGGACGAAAAGACCAAGGCCGAGATGAAACGCATCCTCGGCGAAATCCAGTCCGGCCGTTTCGCCCGCGACTGGGTGCTGGAAAACCACGCCGGGCAGGCGAGCTTCAAGGCCATGCGCCGGGCCGGCGCCAATCACCCGATCGAGGAGGTCGGCGCCAAGCTCCGCGCCATGATGCCCTGGATCGCCAAGAACCGCCTGGTGGACAAAACCAAGAACTGAACCGTGCCGGTTCATCCACCGGTTGGGTCGGTGCGCTGACCGACATTTTTGTCGATGGCGATGCCTGCCCGGTGCGCGATGAAATTTATCGCGTCGCCGGGCGGCTGAAGCTGAAGGTGTTTGTCGTCACCAACGGTTCGCGGCCGATCCGGCCGCCGGGCCTGCCCGACGTGTCCATCGTCGTCGTCGCCGAGGGCGCGGACAAGGCCGATGATTGGATCGCCGAACGTATCGGAGCCGCCGATGTCTGCGTCACGTCGGATATTCCGCTCGCGTCGCGCTGCCTGGCCAAGGGCGGGCGTGCGGTCTCGCCCGTTGGCAAGGTGTGGACCGAGGCCAATATCGGCGAAGCCATGGCCGGCCGCGAACTCGCCCGGCATCTGCGCGAACTCGGGGTCGGCGGCGGCGGCCCGCCGCCCTTTTCCAAGGCCGACCGCTCGCGTTTCCTCAACGCGCTGGACGCCGCATTGACAGCGGCGTTGCGTCAATCCGGCCTGCCAAAGGCCTAGGCCGCCGATCGCGTCGGGTAGGGCCGCGCCAGGATTTCGGTGGGGATATCGAGCAAAGAACTCAGCGCGCGCACCATGGGCAAAGTGAGCGGGCGCTTGCGGTTGAGGATTTCGCTGACGCGCCCGCGGCTGCCGATCGCCGGCTCGAGGTCGCGCCGCGTCAATGCCTTTTGCTCCATCATGAACTCGACCGCGGCAATTGGATCGGGAGGCGGAATCGGATGGTGCTTTGCCTCATAAGCTTCGATGAGCGTGGCCAACACCTCGACGCGGTCGCCGTCGCCCGTGCCAGGTGCCGCCTCCCATAGGCGCTCAACCTCCTTCAGGGCTGCACGATAATCGGCCTTCGTTCTGATCGGGCGGATTTCCATGGTTTTTCCCTAAACCGTCCGGGCATCGATCCGATCGTAATCCCGGTGAGTCCCGATGAACCGTACATAGATGCGTCTTGCCTGATAGTGGATCGCGGCCACCAGCCTGTACTTGTTGCCGCCGATATCGAAAACGACTCGTCCAGCCGACAGGATGTCGGCGCTTCTGAACATTTCCTTGATATCCGTCGGCTTGGCCCAGTCTGCCGCTCGAACGACATGCACCCAAGCCCGCAAGGGCTGCTCGGCGTCCCGATGGCTGGCCTCGCTCCAAAAATCCCGCAAAGTGCTTACCGCGATAATACGCATTCAGGGTTGATGGAGGCTACCGCGTTCTCATTTTGGGAGCAAGCGCATTGTTCTCACGTTGGGAGCAGGGCGGCATTGTGGCCTCACAGGCTTAAACGGCGCCTGCGATGCGTTGAACCCTGATGATGCCTGCCCGTTTCATCGCTTGGGCGAGATCGTAGGCGGTCTGGAGACGCAGCCACGTCTCGGCGCCGCCGCCGAACGCCTTGTCGAGCCGGATGGCCATTTCCGCCGAGAGCCCGGATCGGCAGTTGACGATGTCGGACAGTTGCTTGCGGCTGACGCCGAGTTTTTTCGCTGCCTCGGTCACGTTGAGGCCCAGCGGCTCCAGGCAATCGCGGCGGACGGACAGCCCAGGATGGAGCGGAGTCTTCATGGGCATGGGCTTGGCTCCCCTAACCTCTCGGGTCATCGACATTCTGTCGCCGCCGCACTATTTCCGCCAGCAGGGGCGCGGCTTCTCGTGGGTGTCGGAGGTGGAAGATTTCGAGATGCGCATTCTCCGGCAGTGCGACGCGGGAAGCGGTCGCGGTGCGCCGGCGGCGCCAGGTGCGCCAGGCCCAGGGAATGGGGTGGCTGGGCCGCAGCCAGCGGCGCCATTCCTCGCGATTACCCGCCCATAGCGCCGTGCGGTCGATGGCGCGGATGAGCGAGCGCTTGATGACGCGGTACATGACGGTCGGTCGGGAAAAGTCGAGCCAGACGAGGTGCGTCGCGCGCCGCCAGATCATCGGGCGGACCATCCCGTAATCGCCGTCCAACACCCAGCTCTCCGCTTCGATCGCGGTACGCACGCGGCGGATGAATTCCTCGGGATCGGCAGTGGAGAGGTCTCGCCATCCCGCTTCCCAATTCAGGGCGTCGAGTTCGACATGGGCGATGCCGAGCGCGCCGGCGAGCGCGCGCCCCAGCGTCGTCTTGCCGCTGCCCGATGTGCCAACCACCGCGATGCGCACGGCTCCGCCTCCCTGGCGCCGTTTATAGGTCGGAGGCGCCACCTGCGTCACCCCAAAGTGATGGCGGGATGCATTGGCTCGGGTGTGCCTTCCCGCGTATGATGTTGGGGATTTGCGGCGGGATAGGGGATTTTTCCGCGCCGGGCTTTCGTCGCGAATTCCGGAGGGATGTGCAAGCGGTGCGCGGAAGAGGGGATATCCGATGAGACCGAGACCGATCGCGATCATCGCCCGCTTGTTGCCCGCGCTCGCCGTGCTTTCGCCGGTCCTTCTTTCACCTGTCGCGGCGCAGGACCGCCAGGGCTTCGAGCGGGCGCTGGAAGCCGGCCTCCAGGCCTATCGCGACGGCAATCTGCCCGAATCCGAAAAGCTGCTGACCGAGGCCGCGGGCCAATCCGCGGCGATGGAGAAAGAGGATTCGCGGCTCGCCTATGCCATCGGCGGGCTCGCCCGCGTTTATGCCGTGCGTGGCCGCGCCGGGGAAGCCGAATCGCTGTATGAACGCGTGGTGGCGCTGACCGAACGCGGAGCCGGACCCGATCACGTGGTCGTCGGCGCGCTGGAGACCGGACTGGCCGATTTGCTGCGCATTCGCGGCGCCTTCGCCGCCGCCGAACCGCATTATCAGCGCGCGCTCAAGACCGCCGAACGTGCCTTCGGCCCCGACGATCCGCGCGTCGGCTTGGTCGCCGACAGTCTCGGCGGGGTGTTGCAGCAACAGAAGAAATTCGCCGAGGCCGAGACGTTGTTCCGCCGCTCGCTCGCCATCGATGAACGCGCGCTGGGCGCCGAGGATGTGAAGATGCGCCCCCGGCTGAACCGGTTGGCGCAGTTTTTCCAGGTCCAGCGCCGCTATGCGGAGGCCGAGCCCTTCTTCCGCCGCGTGCTCGCCATCGAGGAAAAGGCCTATGGCATCGATCATCCCGACACCACCGGCGCGATCAACGGCCTGGCCGAGTTGCTGAGGGCCGAGGGCAAATCCAAGGATGCCGAGGTGTTGTATCGCCGCGCCCTCGGAATCCAGGAAAAGACCTTCGGCTGGGACCATCCCGAAGTCATGCGCGCGCTCACCAGCCTCGCCATCTTCTTCCGTGGCCAAGGCCAATACAGCGACGCCGAGCCGCTGTATCGGCGCCTGCTCGCCATCCGCGAAAAGGAATACGGCGCCACTCACCCCGACGTCGCCATCAGCCTCAATAACCTCGCCGATCTGTTCCGGGCGGCGCGGAAATTCGCCGAGGCCGAGCCGCTCTATCGGCGGTCCATCCTGGTCACGGAGAAGGCGCTGGGCCCCGATCACCTCAACATCGCCAAGATTCTCGACAATTACGCCGCCATGATGCGCGACGCCGGACGCAACGAGGAAGCCGCGCCCCTGATGAAACGCGCCGACGCCATCCGGGCGTTGCCGCGGCAGAGAAGCCCGGTCGGCCCGCCGCTGGACAACAGCCTCATCAACTGATTGGGCATCGGGCGGCGCGATGCCCTGCCGGCAAAAGTCAGTTGTTTGGTTGATGGTACTCTTCAATCGGAAATGGTAGGCGGCGCGGCTTTGCCGACTCGCGTTTCCGGCAAATCGGAAGAAATTCGACCGCCGCCGCAATTGCTTCCACAAAACCATTGAATCCAGTGGCTTTCCGGGCGTAGAAATAGAACGTTAACCTTATACGAACTATCCTTTCGGCGGTTGATTAGAAACCGCAAAGGCGGAGGAACACACCCATGACCCGTGTTGCGCGAACGGAGCGTGACCGGAACGGGTTCGACACGGCGGGGCAACCGCTGGTCGCCCTCCTTTGCTCATGTCGCGTCGGGGCGCTGCGACTTATTGGCCCTCGGGCCTAGCCGGATTCCATATCGCGG
>CANFCX010000055.1 GCA_947445225.1 Rhodospirillales bacterium | reverse complement strand
CTCGGCTACCGACCGCCGGCCCCGGAAACCGCGACACCGCCATTGCCGCCTTCCGGTTCCGCTACGCTCCACCTCCAGGCGGCAATGGCCAGGGAGGAAGCAATGCACTAACATTCAACCCGGACCACCTAATGGGGGCCGATCAACTCAACGAGAATTCCGTAGTTTACGGACCATCGGTCGTATCGACGCGAATTTGATAAATGCCACCGCCATAAATGTAAGGTTTTCGAGATCCTCCGCGCGGCGTCGGCGTTGGTTCAACCATGCGAACGTACGTTCGACGACCCAGCGTCTTAGCCGCGTTTCGATCTCAGCACCCCCCGCGTCACGAGAGGGATCCGAAATGTACGAATTTCTTGCGCTTAATAAGCGTTCAATATCAGGAACTTAAAGTTCCGTACTAAAATCGCAAAGTCAGGAGCTTTGGAGACAAC
The DNA here is from genome assembly GCA_947445225.1 of Rhodospirillales bacterium. Taxonomy (GTDB): domain Bacteria; phylum Pseudomonadota; class Alphaproteobacteria; order CACIAM-22H2; family CACIAM-22H2; genus SHVT01. The sequence goes on along the minus strand of CANFCX010000055.1, from coordinate 14,907 downwards.
GGGGCTGAGAGAGACCAAAACGGCGTTTCTGGCACCTGCGGCAGCCAGGAGCTTTGTGTGGAGAAGCCCGCGTTTCCTGGGATTTTCAGCGGTCCCGCGTGGGCGGGGAGACTGTTGGGACGGTGGGGATTGGCGGAGGGGATGGGATTCGAACCCACGGTAAGGCTTTACACCCTACAACGGTTTAGCAAACCGCCGCCTTCAGCCGCTCGGCCACCCCTCCGCCGTGAGCGACTCTTCTACACGGCGTATGCGGGGCAAGCACTTAGCACGCTGCCGGCCCGAACGAAAGCAAAGAACGGCGCCGCACGCGCTGGGCGGCAGCTTCCCGCCCAACGCGCGATCAGGTTCGGCGCGGTCCCCGGCCCGCTTCCGCGGGCCGGCCTTTTATTTTGGCGGACTTAGCCCGGGTGGCCGGTACAGCCGAGGCAGGTTCGGTAACCTCGGTCGCACCAACCGTTGGGCGAAGAACATCCCTTCGCCAGGATTTGATCGCGTTCGAGCAACCACGCCCGACTGGCCAGGATGAGACCGGCGAGTACGGCAATCGTCAGCAGCATTACCACGAACGGAATCGCGAGTTCACTCACGGCGCACCTCCAAATTTCGACGGAGGAATGTTTCGCGAAAAATGCCGGACGTTTCCTTGATCTGGATCAATCGCGCGCGGGAATCGTCGCCGTTGTTCAGAAGAAATTAACGGCAGCCACGCATGATGGTGACTACCCATTGAACCGCCGCCTCGGAGGCCTCCACCATGACCCGCGAACTCAGCGTCAGGACGATTCTCCGCCGCATCGAACGCAAGATCCGGTCTATCGAGGGCGAGCTTTATCCGGGCCTGTCCCCCGACATGTATTCGATGCCGCGGCGGTCGCGCGGCGGTCGCCTGCGTTTTCTGCGCGGCCGCGCGAAATCGTCCGCTGGGTAACGCCAAATGGCCGTTTTCCCGGGGTTTCTTGCGTTCACGTATCGTTAACCGTCGATGGCGCAGAATTGGAACGTGGGAAACGACATTAGCGACAGGGGAAGTCACATGGCTCTTTCCAAACGCTCCATCGAAACCCTTCTCGACCTCGTCGAAATCAAGTTGAGCTGCCTCTGTGTCACCGATCGCGAGGACGCCCGCGAGCAAGCCACTCTGGAAGCCTGCCGCCGCGAACTCTCGGCGCTGGGCGGCATGAAGAATGGCTCCGCGGTCCTGACCTTTCCGACGAAATCCGCGCCCAAGACGCAATCCGCCGCCACCGCCTGAGCCTAACTCTCGCTCAAGCCGGCACCGCCAAGCCCCGCATCACCGCGGGGCGGGCGGCGATGGCGTCGAACCAGCGTTTGACGTTGGGGAAGTCCTCCAGCGCCACCTCTTGCCAACCATGCCGGGCGACCCAGGGGAAGGTGGCGATGTCGGCGATGGAATAGTCGCCGGCAAGGTAGTCTCGCTCCGCGAGACGGCGATCCAACACGCCGTAAAGTCGCCGCGTCTCCACACGATACCGGTCGATGGCGTAGGGCACCTTCTCTTTGGCAAAACGCATGAAGTGATGCGCTTGACCGAAGAACGGCCCGACCCCGCCCATCTGGAACATCAGCCACTGCACGACCTCCCAATGGCCGCGCTTTCCGCTGGGAATAAGCCTTCCGGTCTTGTCGGCGAGATACATCAGTATGGCGCCGGATTCGAACACCGCGATCGGGCTGCCGTCCGGCCCATCGCTGTCGACGATCGCGGGAATCTTGCTGTTGGGATTGATGGCCACGAAGTCGGGCGCGAATTGCTCGCCCTTGAGGATATGAATTTTGTGCACGGTATAGGGCAGGCCAATTTCCTCCAGCATGATGGAAATCTTGTGGCCGTTGGGCGTGCCCGCGGTGTAGAGCGCGATCATGATCGCCGGGACTAGCCCGAGAGCTTCTTTTTCAGAAGTTCGTTGAGTGTGCCCGGATTGGCCTTGCCCCCGGTCGCCTTCATCACCTGGCCGACGAAATAGCCGAACAGTTTGTCCTTGCCCGCGCGGAACTCCGCGACTTTCTCCGGTTGCTCGGCGATCACCCTGTCCACGGCGGCCTCGATCGCGCCGCTATCGGTGACCTGGCGCAGCCCCTTGGCCTCGACGATGGCGGCGGCGTCCTTGCCGGTCTCGAACATCTCGGCGAACACATCCTTGGCGGTGCGGCCGGAGACCGTGTTGTCGGCGATTAGGTCGAGAAGTGCGCCGATCGCGTCGGCGGAGACCGGCGATTGTTCGATCCCCTTCCCGGCTTTGTTGAGCAGTCCGAACAGCTCGCCCGTCACCCAATTGGCCGCGGCCCGGGCATCCCGTCCCTTGGCGACACGCTCGAAGAAATCGGCGGTCTGGCGTTCCGACACCAACACGCCGGCATCGTAGGGCGTGAGTTTGTAGTCCTGGACGAAACGCTCCTTCTTGCGGTCCGGCAGTTCCGGCATGGCGGCGCGGAGGCGTTCGATTTCAGCCGGGTCGAGGACCAGGGGCAACAGATCGGGATCGGGGAAATAGCGGTAGTCATGCGCCTGTTCCTTGGACCGCATCGGCCGGGTGACGCCACGCGCGGAATCGAACAGCCGCGTTTCCTGTTTGACGACGCCGCCTTCCTCGATCAGGTCGATTTGACGGCGCGCCTCGTAGTCGATCGCCAGCATGGCGAAGCGGATCGAGTTCACGTTCTTGATCTCGCAGCGCGTGCCCAGCGGCGCGCCCGGCTTGCGCACGGAAACATTGGCGTCGCAGCGAAGGCTCCCCTCCTCCATGTTGCCGTCGCAGGTGCCGAGATAACGCAGGATCGTGCGCAGCTTTCGCAGATAGGCCCCCGCCTCTTCCGCGCTCCGCAGCTCCGGTTCGGAGACGATCTCCATCAGCGCGGTGCCGGCGCGGTTGAGATCGACATAGGTTAGGTTTGGATGCTGGTCGTGCAGGCTTTTGCCCGCGTCCTGTTCGAGGTGCAGCCGGGTGACGCCGATGGTCCGCGACCGCCCCTCGGGGAGATCGAGCGCGATCGAGCCGCCGCTGACGATGGGGCGCGTGAACTGCGAAATCTGATAACCGGCCGGCAGGTCCGCGTAGAAATAGTTCTTACGGTCGAACACGGAGGTCGGGTTGACCTTGCCCTCGATGCCGATCCCGGTCTTAACCGCCTGCTCGACGCAAAAACGATTGATGACGGGCAACATTCCGGGAAAGGCGGCGTCGACCGGCGAGACCTGGGAATTGGGCTCCGCCCCGAACCCGGTGGCGGCGCCGGAGAACAGCTTGGACCGGGAAACGACTTGGGCGTGGACTTCGAGCCCGATGACGACTTCCCAATTTCCGGTCTTGCCCTCGATCAACGCCATCGCGCGCCTCAGGACAAGACCGGGGGACGCGCGGTGAAATTCGCCGCGCGCTCCAGACTCTCGGCCGCGCGCAGCACCGTTTCCTCGTCGAAAGCGCGGCCGATAACCTGGAGCCCGAGCGGCAGGCCTTCGCTGGAAAGACCGGCCGGCACCGAAATTGCCGGCAAACCGGCGAGGCTGATCGGCACGGTGAAGACGTCGTTCAAATACATGGCGAGCGGGTCGTCCATCTTTTCGCCGACCGCGAAGGCCGCGTTGGGCGCGGTCGGCGTGAGGATGACATCAACCGTCTCGAAGGCGCGTTTGAAATCCGCGGCGATCAGCGCCCGCACCCGCTGCGCCTTCAAGTAATACGCGTCGTAATATCCGGCCGAGAGCACGTAGGTGCCGATCAGAATGCGGCGTTTTACTTCGTCGCCAAAACCTTCGGCGCGCGTCGCCTCATACATCTCCTCGATGCTCTTGCCCTCCACGCGCAGCCCGAATCGCACGCCGTCGTAACGCGCAAGGTTCGAAGACGCCTCGGCCGGCGCGATGATGTAATAGGTCGGCAGGGCGTATTTGGTCAGCTTGAGGTTGATGTCCACCGGCTCCGCGCCCGCCGCGCGCAGCCATTCGATCCCGGTCTGCCACAGCTTTTCGATTTCCGCCGGCATGCCCTCGACGCGATATTCCTTGGGCACGCCGAAGCGCAGTCCGCGGATATTGCCGGTCAGCGCCGCTTCGTAGTCGGGCACCGGAAGCGTCGCGGAGGTCGAATCCTTGGGGTCGTGGCCGGACATGGCGCGCAGCATGATCGCGGAATCGCGGACCGTCCGCGTCAGCGACCCGGCTTGATCGAGCGAGGATGCAAAAGCCACGATGCCCCAACGCGAGCACCGTCCATAGGTTGGTTTCATGCCGACAAGTCCGGTGAAGGAGGCCGGTTGCCGGATCGAGCCGCCGGTATCGGTGCCCAAGGCGGCCATGGCGATACGCGCCGCGACCGCCGCGGCCGAGCCGCCGGACGAGCCGCCGGGCACCAAGGGCCGGTCGTCGCCGCGTCGCCGCCAGGGGCTCCGCACCGCGCCGTAATAGCTGGTGATGTTCGACGAACCCATCGCGAATTCATCGAGATTGGCCTTGCCGAGCATGCCCGCGCCCTGCGCCCACAGTTTCGCGGTCACGGTTGATTCGTAAGGCGGTTTGAACCCGTCCAGGATGTGCGACGCGGCCGTCGTCAGCACACCTTCGGTGCAGAACAAATCCTTGATCGCCAGCGGAATGCCCTCAAGCGCCCGCGCATCGCCGGCGGCGATACGAACATCGGCGCGGGCCGCGTCGATAAGGGCGCGTTCGGGCGTTTCGGTGATGAAGGCGTTGAGGCCGCGCGCAACCTCCATCGCCTTGACATGGGCCTCGGTCAACTCCCGCGCCGAAAATCGCCGGGCGCCCAGTCCGTCGCGCGCCTGGGCGATGGTGAGATCGCAAAGCTCCATTACTCGACGACCTTCGGCACGGTGAAGAATCCGTGGGAAGCGGCGGGCGCGTTGGCGAGCACCTTGTCTCGGCAGTCGCCATCGTTCACCGCGTCGGGGCGTTGCGGCGTCGTCATCTCGACCACGCTGGCCATCGGCTCGACGCCCGTGGTGTCGATCTCGTCGAGCTGCTCGATCCAGGCGACGATTTTGCGAAGTTCGCCGGCAAGGCGTTCGCGGTCGGCCTCGGGCACTCGGATGCGGGCCAGCGCGGCGATGTGCGCCACGGTGGCTTTATCGATCGACATGCGGTAAGTCTCCGATCGGCACGAAGCCTGGATTGCTGCGGCCCCCGGCCAAGGGGCGCGACGTTAACATCCGATATGCCCCTCCGCAACCCCGACGAACTCAAGACCGACCTCCGCCCGGGTCAGCGTTTGCTGGGCCTCGATGTTGGCCAGAAAACGATCGGCCTCGCTTTGTCGGATTCGACGCTGACCGTCGCCACGCCATTGGAGACGCTGAAGCGCGGGCGTTTCGCCGCCGACGCCGAAAAGCTCCGCGTGTTGATCGTCCAACACGGTATCGGCGGGCTCATCGTCGGCCTGCCAATCGCCTTGGACGGCAGCCACGGTCCACGTTGCCAATCGGTGCGCCAATTCGCCTTCAATCTGCTCGCCATCATCGACCTGCCCCTCGCCTTCTGGGATGAGAGGTTATCCACGGCCGCGGTGACGCGTACCCTGCTGGAGGCCGATGTCTCCCGCGCCCGGCGGGCGCAGGTGGTGGACAAGATGGCGGCGGCCTATATCCTTCAAGGGGCGCTCGACCGTCTCGCCGCCGCAAGCGTCAAGAACCCGCCGCCATCGAATTGAGGCCAGCGCCGAAATGTTGATCGAATCGCCGCAGTCGCCACCGTCGCAGCCCTGGCCGAATACCCGGCGGCGCCGGCACGATGGCACCGCCTTTTGGTACGGCGTGGTCGCCATCACCATTGTTATTGCAGCCATTTGCGCCGGACTCGCCGTGTACACGCGGTACTACAGCTTGCGGGTGGAAGTGGATTACCCGCCGCTCGGCCGCATGCTCCCAATCGACGGCACAAATCTGCATTACATCCGCTCGGGCGAGGGTCGCCCGGTCGTGATGATCCATGGCGGGGCCGTGGTGCTTCAGGATTTCGTCTTCTCAATCTTCGGCGAGGTCGCGCGTTCCTTCGATGCCATCGCCTTCGACCGGCCGGGCCATGGTCATAGCGGCCGCCCGGCGGGAGAGAACCTCACCATCGCCACCGATGCGCGCATCATTGGGGATGCCTTGGCCGCGCTCGGCATCGAAAGACCTATCATCGTCGGGCATTCCTATGGCGCGGCCATCGCCCTGCGACTGGCGCTCGACCGGCCCGAGCGCGTGGGCGGACTCGTCCTGCTGGCTCCCGTGGTTTACACATCGTCCGATGACGCGCCGTTTCCCGCGCGCCTCGCGGAGACTCCGTTCATCGGGCCGATGTTCGTCAATCTTCTTCTGGTGCCCGCCGGGCGCGGGCAATTGCCGGGGCATATTCGCGAGTCCTTCGCGCCCCAGATACCTCCGCAAGGTTATGAAGAAACGATCGCGGCCTTTGGCCTGCTGCCGCGATCGTTCCTGGCGTGGTCGGAGGAGCGGCGCCATTTCGCCGGCGACTTACGCACTCTTTCACGCCGCTTCGGCGAATTGCGCGCGCCCATCGCCATCGTTTCCGGCGACGCCGACCCGGTCACTCCCCTCAAGGATCACGGCGAGCGGCTTCACGCCGAAATCCCGGGATCGGAGCTGACGATTCTGCCGGGTGCCGGCCATATGGTTCACTTCGCGAACCCGCCGGCGGTCATCGCCGCGATCAGACGGGCGGCGGATAACACCGCCAAGCCATAGTTCCGCGCCGGGCCAAGCCTGGCCGTGTGACAGCCAACCAAGCCTCGGCTAGAGTGCGCCCGCCATCGCGCGCCTCCCCGACCCCAGACGACACAAATGACCCAACCGCGATCCGAGTTTCTGAAGACCGTCATCGACCGCGGGTTCCTGCATCAATGCACGGACCTCGAGGCCCTCGACGCCGCCGCGATGTCCGGGCGGATCGCCGCCTATATCGGCTTCGACTGTACCGCCGATAGCCTGCATGTCGGCAACCTGGTGTCGATCATGATGCTGCGGTGGTTGCAGCGCACCGGGCACCGCCCCATCGTGTTGATGGGCGGCGGCACCACCAAAGTCGGCGACCCTTCGGGCAAGGACGAGGTTCGCAAGCTGCTCTCCGAGACCGACATCGCGCGCAACATGGCCGGCATCAAGTTGGCATTCGCCAAATTCCTGTCCTTCGGGCAGGGCAAAACCGATGCGGTCATGGTCAACAACGCCGATTGGCTCGACCGGCTCGAATACATTCCCTTTCTCCGGGAGTATGGCCGCCATTTTTCGGTCAACCGCATGCTCGGCCTCGACAGCGTGAAGCTTCGGCTCGAACGCGAACAGCCGCTGACATTTCTTGAATTCAACTACATGATCCTCCAGGCCTATGACTTTCTAGAATTGGCGCGGCGTCAGGGTTGCGTGTTGCAGATGGGCGGCTCCGACCAATGGGGCAACATCGTCGGCGGCGTCGATCTCGGCCGCCGCATCGAGGACCGCGCGTTGTTCGGGTTGACCACGCCGCTGATCACCACGGCGTCGGGCGCGAAGATGGGTAAGACCGCGCAAGGCGCCGTCTGGCTGAACGATGACCGCCTCCCGGCATACGATTATTGGCAATTCTGGCGCAACACCGAGGATTCCGATGTCGGCCGCTTCCTGCGCCTGTTCACCGAGCTTCCGCTTGCCGAAATCGACCGGCTGGAGAAACTTCGCGGCCAGGAACTGAACGAGGCGAAGAAGACCCTCGCCAACGCTGCCACCGCGCTTTGCCACGGCGAAGCGGCGGCACGTGATGCCGCGGAAACCGCGCGCAAGACCTTCGAAGAGGGCGGGCTCGCCGAGGGCCTTCCCACCGTGACCTTCGCGGCCGCGCAGTTCGCGCAAGGGATCGAGGCTTTCAGGGTCGTCGTCGAAGCCGGCCTGGCCAAGAGCAATGGTGAGGCCCGCAGGCTGATCCGCCAGGGTGGCGTTCGCCTCAATGACGCGGTCATGACCGATGAGATGCAAAAGATCACACACCGCGATCTCGGCGCGGGCGGCACGCTCAAGATTTCCGTGGGCGGGAAACGCCACGCCCTGGTTCGTATCGGACTACCCGCCTGAATCCTCGCGCGGGTCGTTGGGGCTGGCGGGCGGTAGGGCACCGGTCGTAGACCCGCCGGGGATTAGATTGAACAGCCCGCGCAGGAACCCGGGCGCAAGCGTGGCCAGGGGATTGACCGTGAGGCTGCTGGGATCGGTAAGCGGCCCGGCGACCTTATAGGTGGCCGCGAAAACGCCGCTGCCCCGGGGACCAACCAATAGCCGTCCAAACACGGGGATATTGCCAAGCAGACTGTTGATCGCATAGGCGGGAACGATCGTGCCCTCAAGCTTGGCGGTTTCGTCATCAAGATTGACGCTGCCATTTGCGGTCACGCCGAGCGCGTCGCCGTAGAGCCGAATATCGTCGACCACCAATTCTGGCTCGACGATTCGATAGTTACCGTCCAAGCGCGTGAATTGAATGCCCTCGCCAGTCAAGAGATCGACGATTCCGGTCAACGAAGCCGCATTCAGAAGACGGGCCAGCAAGGGCACCTGTTTCATGCGGAAATTCTCGATCTCGAGTTGCCCGGCCAACGGCCGGTCGGGCAAGCCTTCATCGATGGCACCACTTACGCGCAGCCGACCGCCATCGACATTGCGCGTGACGTCGAACACACGCAAAGCGGCCCCCGCGTCGCTGGCATTGAGGCTCAAGGTCAAGCCGGCGCCAACCTGGCCAAAACGCAAGGCGATCTGTCCCGTCTCTCCGGTGGCGGCGTCGATATTGATCGTTCGCCAATGGACGCCGTCATGAACGAGGGAGCCGGTCAAGCCGCCGAGGATGCGCGCGGGATCGAGGTAAACCCGGTCGATCTTCGCGGTGATCTTAAGCGGCACCTTTTCGCCGCCAGGGCGCTTGGCCGCGTCGAGCAGGGGTTTGGCATCGAGCCCCGCCCCAACGACATCAACGTCGAAGCCGCCATCGCCGCGCAGCGCCACATTGCCGGAAATGTCGGTAAGGCCATGCGCAAACTGCGTAATTTGAATACGTTCCGGACCGCCGTCCGGGGCGAACGCAACCCGGCCGCCCGCGCGCAAATCCCCGGTCGTGACGGCGAAGGACCGGATTTCCCCGATCTTGGCCTTATCGAGCGTCAATTCCAGGCCCGCTGATCCTGGCATGCCGGCCGGCTTTTGCCATTCAATCAACGGAATGGCGAGAAGGGCGTCGTCGAGCCCGAGATTGGCCAATATTTCGGTCTTGCCGCGTTCCTTTACCAAGGCCGTCAGATCGACATCGACCGGGCCGGTCAGATAGGGCGCGAAGTCAATCCCAAGCCGGCCCTGGTCCTCGGCGCCGATCCGCGCCTTGGCTTCCAGGCGCGTCGGCACCTCGGCACCATCGTCGAAATCCTCGATCCATTTGACGCTGGCGTTGATTCCGGCGATACGTCCGGCGCCCGACAGGTCGAGCCCACGTTTGTCGACCTTCAAGACCAGGGTGGCGTCCTCGGCGTCCATACCCATGACGACCCGGCGAGCGGCGACATTGGACAGCGCGGCGGAAGCGGCGATTTCGATCTGATCGAGTTCCAGATCGTTGACCAAGGGCATGCTGAGAGCCAGCCGAATGGCGGCCTCGCCTTCGATTTCCGTCGGCTTCAGGCCAAGTTTGCTGGCGTAGGCGAGGGGCTTGCTGTCGATGACCTCCATCGCGTCGCGCAGCTTGCCGCGCAACGTCGCGTCGATCGTGGCGCTTTCATCATTGGTACGCAGACCGGCCAACTTGACCGTGCCCGAGGTGATGGCGAGTTCGCGCAACGTCCCGGACGATACCGTGACGTCGAATCGGTCGAGATCGAAACTCGCCGTCGCGGCGGCCCGTCGAATTGGCGGCATCGGCCTCAAATAATTGACCGTGAGGCCGGCGGCCCGCATCGTCCCGGTCAAGACCTCGACGACGGGAGCATCCGGCCCAAGGCGGCCTTTGAGTTGAAGGTCCACCGCCTCCACCGCGCCATCGGCGATATTCGCAACGATCCAGCCGCGCGCGTTTTCCGCCAGCCATGACGGCCAATAGCGGTAGAGATCGGGCGTCGGCAAGTTGCGTAGACTGGATCGAATGGCCATGGTTGCGGCGCCGAGGAGATCGTCGATCGTCCCCGAGGCGGTCAACACCGGCCCGCCCAAATCGACCTCGGCGGCATCGAGTTCAAGACGCGCGCCTTGTCCGCTGAAGCGGGCCTTGGCGCGCAGGCTGCGGATCGGCACCGGAACATCCAACCGGGGATGGACGATGGCACCCGGCCCGCCCGCGAATTCCAGAGCCGCCGTCTCGATGCCTCCGCTGGACCCCAACTTAACCGACCCCGATCCCTTCAGTTTTGCGCGCAATCCGCCAAGGTGTTCCAAAACGGGTACGACCCGGGCCAGGTTGTCGATGTCCAAGTCCGAAAATTCAACAAGAAGCTCGGAGGATCCATCCGAAGCGACGATACCCTCGATCTCGAATTGCGTGATTTGTTCGCCGATCTCGGTCCTCAAAGATGCCAGGACGAGAATTCCGCTGGCGTCGCGGCTCGCGACCACATCGGCCTTCGGCATGCGCCAAACGACACCGAGCCGGCGGTCGTCCAGCACGACGTCGGCGCCGCTTAGGCGCACGCTCGCCAGCAGGCCCAGCGGCCGGTCCGCCGATTCCGGCGCCGTCAATTCCGCGAGCATCTGGGCGAGAAAATCGGCGGAGGTGTCCTTTTCGTCGACAAGCGCGGCGGAGTCCGCCTCATTCCACCGGATCGACCCCTCAGCTATGCGAAGAAGCCGCAGGCGCGGTCCGATCACTTCCACCGCCGTCGGGGCAATGACACCGCGGACCAGCGCCGGGAGCGCCAGATTGACCGACATTTCCGGAACCTGACCGATGAAGCGACCGTCTCCGGCAACCGCCCTTGCGCCGCGAACGCGCAGGTCGAGCGACGCCCGCCAGCCGGCCCAGGTCAATTCGGCGCTGTCGATGTTCACTGCGTAGGCGCCATCGCGTGCGCTGAGGGCGCGTTCGATCTCCGGCTTGAGGAAATCAAGAGACACCGGTCCCATCGCCAGCCGCCACACGACGACAACGGCAAGCAACGCGACGGCGCCCGCCGCGGCGGCAAGTCCTTCCAGGGCCCTGATCGTCGCGCGCCTTATCACCGCCAGGCCTTAATCACGTCATGTTTCAACAATCGCATCCTTCCACGCCAAGACACCGACGGGGTGCGATCCCGCGCCGGCTTGACCCCTATCACGGTCCAACGCAGTGTGGGGCAAATTCGGCCGGCAGAAAATGAAGGACTTACGCTTTATCCGCAACCTCTCGGCGCTGCCCGCGCCGGCCGATTCCGCACGCGCCGCCGCGGGCATGGGGGATTGGCTGCGAATGGCGAGCGGCGAGTCCGCCCAAGGTTTCGCCACGCGCCTCGCGAAGGACAAAGCCGGGCGGGCATTGCTCGAGGCGATTTTCGGCAACAGCCCCTATTTGAGCCAAAGCCTGCTCCAGGACATCGATTTCGCCTGCGCGGCCCTGGCGAGGACTCCGGGCGAGGCCTTCTCCGGTCTTGTTGAGGGGTTGATGCCGGCCGCCCAGCCGTCGGCAACCCCGGAATTCATGGCCGGGCTCCGCCTGGCGAAGCGACGCGCGGCGTTGATTGTCGCGCTGGCCGACATCGCCGATGTGTGGAGGCTGGACGATGTCACCCGCGCCCTGAGCGAGTTCGCCGATCGCGCGGTCGATCTTGCTCTGGCCCATGCCCTTCGTCTCGCGGCGATCTCCGGAGCCTTCCTGGCGAAGGACGAAGCCGACATTTGTCGCGATTCGGGATTCATAGTCCTGGGCATGGGCAAGCTCGGCGGCCGCGAGTTGAACTATTCGAGCGATATCGACCTGATTGTTCTCTATGACGAAGAACGATTTGCCGTGCGCGACCGCGACGTCGCCCAACGGACAGCGGTCCGTTTGACTCAAGCCCTGTTGCGCATCCTCGACGAACGCACCTCGGAAGGTTACGTCTTCCGCACCGATCTCAGACTTCGTCCCGATCCCGGCGCTACACCAATCGCGATGTCCACGCTCGCCGCGGAGACCTATTACGAGGGCATGGGCCAGAATTGGGAGCGCGCCGCGATGATCAAGGCGCGGCCGATCGCCGGCGACCGCGAGGCCGGCGCCACCTTCCTGGCCCGGCTACGCCCTTACGTGTGGCGCAAACATCTCGATTTTGCGGCCATCCAGGACATTCATTCGATCAAGCGCCAGATCGACGCCCATCGCGGCGGCGGCACGATCGCCCTCGCCGGCCACAATCTCAAACTCGGACGCGGCGGCATTCGCGAGATCGAGTTCTTCGCGCAGACGCAGCAACTGATCTGGGGCGGTCGCGACCCCAGCCTACGCAGCCCCGCAACCTGCGAAGCGCTGGCCGCCCTCGCCGCCTCCGGCCGCATCGCCGCCGATACGGCGCGTGAATTGACCCATGCCTACCGGTATCTCCGCCGCGCCGAACATCGGCTGCAAATGGTCGAGGACCGGCAGACCCACAGCCTGCCCGCCGACGACGACGGACTCGCCGCGCACGCGACCTTCCTTGGCCATGGTTCTCGCGCCGAATTCGAGGCGACCATGCTGTCCACGCTGCGCACCGTGGAGCGCCACTATGCGATGCTGTTCGAGGCCGCGCCCACGTTGAGCGGTCCCGGCAATCTGGTCTTTACCGGCATCGAAGACGACCCCGAGACAATTGCGACCCTGGCCGGGATGGGATTTTCCGACCCGCGCAGCGTGGCCAGCCGCGTGCGCGAATGGCATCATGGGCGTTATCGAGCGATGCGCAGCACGCGGGCGCGCGAATTGCTGACGGAATTGACGCCTGCCCTGTTGGCGGCCCTGGTAAAGAGCGCGCAGCCGGACGCCGCTCTTGTCAATTTCGACGAATTCCTGTCGCGCCTGCCCGCCGGCGTGCAAATCTTTTCGTTGTTTCACGCCAATCCCGGGCTTCTCGATTTGGTGGCGGAGGTCATGGGCGATGCCCCTCTGCTCGCCGAACGTCTCGCGCGGCACTCCAACCTGCTCGACAGCGTGCTGGCCTCCGGCTTCCTTGATGTGCTGCCCGGCCGGGAAGCCTTGGCCGCGGAGCTTTCCGGCATCCTTCAACAGGCCCGCGACTATCAGGATGTCCTCGACCTCACCCGGCGTTGGGCAAACGAGCGCAAATTCCAAGCCGGCGTCCAATTGCTGCGCGGGCTTCGGAGCGCGGAGGAAATCGGCCGAACGCTTTCCGACATAGCGGAAGCGGCGATCGGCGTGTTGTTGCCCATTGTCGAAGCCGACTTCGCCCGCAGCCATGGACGGGTCGACGGCGACAGCCTGGTCGTCGTCGGCCTCGGCAAGATGGGCGGGCGTGAAATGACGGTGACGTCGGATCTCGATCTGGTTTTCCTCTATCGCGGAGGGCCGGGCGTGGAATCCTCGGACGGACCGAAGAGCCTGCCCATGACCGCCTATTACGCAAGACTCAGCCAACGCCTGATCAACGCCCTGACCGCGCTGACCGGCGAAGGCCAGCTCTACACCGTCGACATGAGGTTGCGGCCATCCGGAACCAAAGGGCCGATCGCGGTCAGTCTCGACGCCTTTGAATTGTACCATCGCGACTCGGCTTGGACTTGGGAACACATGGCCCTCACACGGGCGCGGACGATCGCCGGGCCACCCGCACTTCGCCGCCAGGCCGATGAGGCTATTCGCAACGTCTTGGTGCGGCCGCGCGATCCCGATCGATTGGCGGTTGACGTCGCGGACATGCGTCAACAGATTGCGCACGAACATCCCGGACATTCGTTCTGGGACATCAAGTACCGGGCCGGCGGTTTGATCGATGTGGAGTTCATCGCCCAATACCTTCAGCTCCGCCATGCCGCCGCCCATCCGGAAATTCTGGAGCGGAGCGCCGCAAGCGCCCTCGAACGCGCCGCGGAAGCCGGACTGATCGCGCGCACGGCCGCGACGAATCTGGACGCCGCGCTGCGTTTGTGGCACGCCGTTCAGGGATTGATGCGGCTCACGATCGGCGACGATCTCGACGAAGCGACGGCCGGCACGGGCTTATTACGTGCGCTGGCGCGCGGTGCCGGCGCCGCCGATTTCGCCGCGTTGAAAAGACAGATGGAAACGGCGGCCGGCCGCGTCCGGCGGCATTTTGCGGACATCATCGAAGGCCCGGCCCGACGGGCATCGGGGAAGCCAATGGAGAGCCAGGAATGAAACCGTCGTCGAAAGAACTCGCAGCCGGCGATCCCGCCCCCGATTTCAGCGCCCCCGGCGACGGCGGCGCCGCCGTGAAACTATCGGCGCTCAAAGGCCGAAAGGTGGTGCTCTATTTCTATCCCCGAGACGACACGCCGGGCTGCACCAAAGAGGCCTGCGGATTCCGCGACGCCCACCCTGATTTCGCCAAGGTGAAGGCCGAAATAATCGGAGTCTCGCGCGACTCGGCCGCCAGTCACGACAAATTCAGAAAGAAACATGCCCTCCCCTTCCGGCTGGCTGCCGATGAAGACGGCGCGATCTGTCAGGCTTATGGAGTATGGGTCGAAAAAAGTATGTATGGACGAAGTTACATGGGCATCGAACGCGCGACCTTCTTGATCGACGGCAAGGGCGTCGTTCGCCAAGTGTGGCGCAAGGTCAAGGTGCCTGGCCACGTCGAGGAAGTCTTGGCGGCGGTCAAGGCCCTCTAGCCCGGCCGCAGCCTATCGTCTCCCGATTCCGGTTTAGGATTTCTTCCGGCGGGCGCCCGTGCGTTTGAGCGCGGCCACCATTTGCCGTTCGTCGAAGGCGGGCATGGAGCGGATGCGGCCATAACCCTG
>CANFCX010000054.1 GCA_947445225.1 Rhodospirillales bacterium | reverse complement strand
GAACCTCGAAGAAAAGCTGCGCAGCGCGCGCGTGCTCGAGGAAATGGGCGTCGATATCATCGAGGCCGGCTTTCCGATCGCCTCCAATGGCGATTTCGAGGCCGTGCGCGAAATCGCGCGGGCGGTGAAGACCTCCACCGTGTGCGGGCTCGCCCGCGCCGGCAAAAAGGACATCGACCGCGCCTGGGAGGCCCTCCAAGACGCCGCCCACGCCCGCATCCACACCTTCATCTCGACCAGCCCGCTGCACATGAAGTTCAAGCTCCAGATGGAGCCCGATGCCGTGCACCAGGCGGTGATCGACAGCGTGACCCATGCCCGCAACCTGACCGACGACGTCGAATGGTCGTGTGAGGACGGGTCCCGCAGCGACCATGATTTCCTCTGCCGCTGTGTCGAAAGCGCGATCAAGGCCGGGGCGGGGACGGTCAACATCCCCGACACGGTTGGTTATGCCGTACCCGAAGAATTCGCCGCGCTCATCGCCATGTTGTTCAACCGCGTGCCGAACATCGACAAGGCGATCGTCTCGGTGCATTGCCACAACGATCTCGGCCTCGCCGTCGCCAATTCACTGGCCGCCCTGGGCGCCGGCGCCCGCCAGATCGAATGTACGGTCAACGGGCTCGGCGAACGCGCCGGCAACGCCGCGATGGAAGAAATCGTGATGGCGATCAAGACCCGCCACGACCTCATGCCTTTTGAAGTCGGCGTGAAGTCCGAACACATCATGAAGGCGTCGCGGCTGGTCTCGGCCGTGACCGGCTTCGTCGTCCAACCCAACAAGGCCATCGTCGGCGCCAATGCCTTCGCCCATGAAGCCGGGATTCATCAGGACGGCATGCTGAAACACGCGGGCACCTATGAAATCATGAAGCCGGAATCGGTCGGGCTCATGCGTTCGACCCTGGTCATGGGCAAACATTCCGGCCGCCACGCCTTCCGCACGAAGGTGAAGGAATTGGGCTTCGATCTCGACGAGAGCGGCCTTGAAGACGCGTTCCAGCGCCTCAAGGACCTCGCCGACAAGAAAAAGGACATCTACGACGAAGACATCGTCGCGCTGATCGACGACACCATGCTGCGCGCCAATGACCGCATCAAATTCGTATCGCTTCAGGTCGTGTGCGGCTCGCGCGGGCCGCAGGCCGCCGATCTCGAATTGGAGATCGACGGCACGGTGCAACGCACGGCGGCGTCCGGCGATGGACCGGTCGACGCGACCTTCAACGCCATCAACAAGCTGTTCCCGCATGTCGTGCGGCTGCAGCTCTATCAGGTGAACGCGGTCACGGCCGGTACCGACGCCCAGGCCGAAGTTACCGTGCGCCTCGAGGAAAACGGCAAGACGGTCAACGGCGTGGGGGCCGATACCGATACCCTTGTCGCCTCCTGTCGTGCCTATATCAATGCGTTGAACAAGCTGTTGCTGAAGCGGCAGCGCACCGCGCCGGACGAGATGGCGCGCGAAGCCAGAACCGCCTGACGAATCCGGGCGGTCATAGTTTGTGATGGGGCGGCGCCGGTGCCACCGGCGCCGTCCGCAAATCGAGGAGTAAGGGTACTTGATCCAACGACTGCTGGGCATGCTGTCCGCCGATATGGCGATCGACCTGGGGACCGCCAATACGCTGGTCTACGTCAAGGGTCGAGGCATCGTCCTCAACGAACCTTCGGTGGTCGCCATCGCCGAGGTCAAGGGCAAGAAACAGGTGCTGGCGGTCGGCGACGAAGCCAAACAGATGCTCGGTCGCACGCCCGGCAACATTTCCGCCATCCGCCCCTTGCGCGACGGTGTCATCGCCGATTTCGAGGTGGCGGAGGAAATGATCAAACATTTCATCCGCAAGGTGCATAACCGGCGCAGCTTCGCCAGCCCGCAGGTCATCGTCTGCGTGCCTTCGGGGTCAACGGCGGTGGAGCGGCGGGCGATTCAGGAATCGGCGGAAAGCGCCGGGGCGCGCCGCGTTTTCCTGATCGAAGAACCGATGGCCGCGGCGATCGGCGCCGGTCTGCCGGTAACCGAACCCACCGGCTCCATGATCGTCGACATCGGCGGCGGCACGACCGAGGTGGCGGTGCTGTCGCTGGGCGGCATCGTTTATTCCAAATCCGTGCGCGTGGGCGGCGACAAGATGGACGAAGCGGTCATCGCCTATATCCGCCGCGCCCATAACCTGCTGGTCGGCGAAAGCAGCGCCGAACGCATCAAAAAGGAAATCGGCTCGGCCTGCCCGCCCGAGGACGGCGAGGGCCGGCTGATGGAGATCAAGGGCCGCGACCTGATGAACGGCGTGCCCAAGGAGCTTCTCATCAGCGAGCGGCAGATTTCCGAAAGCCTGACCGAGCCGGTGAGCGCGATTGTCGAGGCGGTGAAAGTGGCCCTGGAACACACCGCGCCCGAACTGTCCGCCGACATCGTCGACAAGGGCATCGTCATGACCGGGGGCGGGGCCCTGCTGACCAATCTCGACCATGTGTTGCATCATTCCACGGGTTTGCCGGTGTCGGTGGCCGACGATCCGCTGTCTTGCGTGGCGCTTGGCACCGGCCGTTGCCTCGAGGAGATGAAGACCCTGCGTAATGTGTTGCTGACGGCGTATTGAGCCTAGGCCCGCGCGCTCGGGGCGCGCGGGATCGAATGAGGTTTGTCATGGGGGTGCGGCGCGTGCCGCTATCGGGGTTAAGGAGTTCGGTTCGGTGAAGCCGCGCGTGGATCCTGTCCTGCGGATCGCCGTGCCGTTGCGCGTGCTGGCGGAGCGTTTCACGCTGTTTTGCCTGCTCTGCGTCGGTGTTGGCATGATGGCCTTGTCGCGCGCGGAGGCTCCGATCATCGAACGCACGCGTATGATCGTGGCCGACGCGATCGCACCCATTCTGTCGGCGGCGACGCGGCCGCTCGCCACCGCGGCCGACGCCATCGAGGCGGTGCAGGGCGTCTTCGATCTGCGCGCCGAAAACCACCGCCTGCGCGAGCAGGTCGAACGTCTTCAGAACTGGCAGATGACGGCGCGGCGGCTGGAGGCGGAGAATTCCTCGCTGCGCACGTTGCTCAATGTTTCGCCCGAACCCTCGCTCGCTTATGCCTCGGCGCGGGTCATCGGCGATTCCGGTGGCGCCTTCGTGCGCAGCGTTCTGGTCGATGCCGGCGCGTCGCAGGGGGTCAAACGGGGCCAGCCCGCGATTAATTCCGACGGCCTGATCGGGCGCGTCGCCGAAGTCGGCGAGCGTTCCTCGCGTGTGTTGCTCATCACCGACCTCAATTCGCAGGTGCCGGTCGTGCTCGAAACTTCACGCGAACGCGCCATCCTTTCGGGCGACAATTCGGCGCGGCCGAAATTGGTGCTGCTCGCCTCTTCGGCGCGTCCGTCGCCAGGGGAGCGTGTCGTCACCTCCGGCGTCGGCGGCGTCTTCCCGCCCGGGCTGCCCATCGGACTCATTGCCTCCGCGGGCGACGGCCCGCCGCGCGTCCTGCCCTTCGTGGATTTCCATCGGCTCGAGCATTTGCGGCTCGTCGATTACGGCCTCGAAGGTGTCATCGAACAAACCGTCGCCCCCGGGCGCCAGCGCAAACCATGACGCTCAGCGAAGCGTCATTTCGTCTGGATACGCTGGCCCGCCAATCGTCGCCGCTCGGCATCACGTTGGTGCTCGCGGTGTTCGCGGTCATGCCCATGCCCTTGCCCGACTATTCGATCCTGGCGCCGGGCTTTGCGTTGATGGCCGTGTATTACTGGACGATTCACCGGCCCGATCTGCTGACGACGCCCATGGTGTTCACGGTTGGGCTGACGATCGACATGCTCGGCGGCGGGCCGGCCGGGCTCAACGTGGTCTTGCTGCTGCTTACCCATTTTGGCCTGCGATCCCAGCGCCGCGTCTTTCTCGCCAAGACTTTCATCGTCGCCTGGTGGGGATTCTGCCTGACCGCCCTGATCGCGCAGGCCGCCGCCGCCTTCCTGGTCCTTTTGGCGCGGGGTGGATTGCCCCCGCTGGGGCCGCTGACGATGCAGTGGATGCTGACCGTGTTGCTTTATCCGGCGATGACGGCGCTGCTCGCCGGCGCGCAGCGCGCCTTTCTGCGGCAGGTCTAGGAATGCTCGACGATCGCGACGCCAAGGCCCGCAGCAAGCTGTTCGGACGGCGCGCGGCGTTGCTGGCCGGCGCCCAGGGCGCCTTGTTTTCCGTGTTGGCGGGGCGGCTCTATTACCTGCAAGTCGTCGAGTCCGACCGCTACACCATGCTCGCCGACGAAAACCGCATCAACTTCCGGCTGCTGCCGCCGCCGCGCGGCCGCGTTCTCGATCGCACCGGCGAGCCCCTCGCCATCAACCAGCTCAATTACCGGCTCGTTATGGTGGCCGAACAGACATCGAGCGTCGAGGCGACGCTGAACGCCCTGTCCGGCATCGTCGCGCTGAGCGACGGCGAACGCCGCCGCATCATGCGCGAGGCGATCCGTAAACGGAGTTTCGTACCCATCGTCATCCGCGAAAATTTGAGCTGGGACGAGGTTTCGCGTATTTCCGTCAACGGACCGGATCTGCCCGGCGTCACTATCGATGTGGGCCAGACTCGGCATTACCCGCAAGGTCGGGCGGTGGCCCATGTCATCGGTTATGTGGCGCCGCCGGCCGAAGCCGATCTGACCGGCGATCCGCTGCTTGAATTGCCGGAATTCCGCATCGGCCGGCAAGGCGTGGAGCGCAGCTACGATCTCGCCCTTCGCGGCCGCGCCGGGGCCAGCCAGGTCGAGGTCAACGCCATCGGCCGCGTCATCCGCGAGCTGGAACGCAAGGAAGGCGCGCCCGGCCATGACGTGACGCTGACCCTGGACGTCGAGATGCAGGCCTATGCGGCGACCCGAATGGGTGAGGAAAGCGGCGCCGCCGTCGTCATGGACGTGCATAACGGCGATCTCGTCGTGTTGCAGTCCAACCCGGCCTACGATCCGAACGATTTCAACAAAGGGATATCGCAGTCCTTGTGGCAAGGGCTGCTGACCAATCCGCGCGGGCCGCTGACCAACAAGGCGATCGCCGGGCAATACGCGCCGGGTTCGACGTTCAAGATGATGGTGGCGCTGGCCTGCCTGGAAAACAACATCACGACGCCGGAAACGCGAATCCATTGTCCCGGCCATTTGACGCTGGGCGACACCAAATTCCATTGTTGGAAAAAGGAAGGCCATGGGTCGCTCGATCTGGTCGAGGGCCTGCGCAATTCCTGCGACGTGCAATTCTATGAATTGGCCAAACGTGCCGGGATCGAGCGCATCGCCGCGATGTCGCGACGATTTGGGCTTGGCCAGACGCTGGGCATCGACATGCCGGGCGAACGCGGCGGTCTGATTCCATCGCGCGAATGGAAACTCGCGACCACGGGTGTTCCCTGGCAGCAGGGTGAAACGCTGGTCGCCGGCATCGGCCAGGGTTTCGTGCTGACCACGCCGCTTCAACTCGCCACGATGACGGCGCGGCTGGTTAATGGCGGCTTTGCCGTCGTGCCGCGGCTCACCCGCGACGAATTCACCGGCGCCCGCGTCGCGCCGCGGCCGGAGCCGGGTTTTCCGTCGCTCGGCATCGCGCCGGCCGCGCTGGCCTTCGTCCAGAAGGGCATGAACGAAGTCGTCAATAATCTGCGCGGCACCGCCTATAAGGCCCGCATCGTCGACAAGGAAATGGCGATGGCCGGAAAAACCGGCACGGCCCAGGTCCGCCGCATCACCGAGCAAGAACGCCGCACGCGTATCCGCACGAATGAAGAGCTGCCCTGGACCCAGCGCGATCACGCGTTGTTCGTCGGTTACGCGCCGATATCGGCGCCGCGTTACGCCGCGGCTGTGATCATCGAACATGGCGGCGGCGGCTCCACCGTGGCCGCGCCGATCGTGCGCGACCTGCTGCTCGCCGTGCAGAAGCGCGACAAGGCGCTCGGCCGCCAGAAGGTGGCCGAGGTCGTGCCCGAGCCCCGCCCGGCGCCCACGATCGCGCGTTAATCGCCATGGCCTCGGTTCTCGACATCACCGCGCCGCGGCTGTCCCCGTTCGAGAAACTGCGGCAGATCAATTGGACGCTGCTGCTGTTGATCGGGGCGATCGCCAGCGTGGGCTTCGCGATGTTGTATTCGGCGGCGGGGGGAAGCTGGGAGCCCTGGGCCGGACGACAGGCGATGCGTTTTGGCGTGGGCATCGTGCTGCTGATCGTGGTTGCCCTGGTCGATCTGCGGCTGTGGCTGCAGGCCTCGTATTTTTTTTATGCGGTCGCCCTGGTCCTTTTGATCGGCGTGGAATTGGCCGGCGTGATCGGCATGGGGGCGCAGCGCTGGATCGATCTCGGGATCGTGCAACTGCAACCGTCGGAGTTGATGAAGGTCGCCCTGATCATGGCGTTGGCCCGGTATTTCCATGGGGCCAGTCTCGACATCATCGGACGGCCGACCTTTCTGATACCGCCGCTGACCATGGTGCTGATTCCGGCGGCGCTGGTGATGCGCCAGCCCGATCTCGGCACGGCGGTGCTGCTGATCGGCGGCGGCGGCTCGATCTTTTTCATGGCTGGCGTGCGGTGGTGGAAATTCGCGGCGATAGCCGCCGGCGCCATGGTCGCGATCCCTACCGGCTGGCGGATGCTGCGCGACTATCAACGCCAGCGCGTCCTGACGTTTCTAGACCCCGAGACCGATCCGCTCGGCGCGGGTTATCACATCATCCAATCGAAGATCGCGCTGGGCTCCGGCGGTGTGTGGGGGAAGGGTTTTCTCCAGGGCACCCAGGCCCATCTGCAATTTCTGCCCGAGCATCAGACCGATTTCATCTTCACCATGCTGGCGGAAGAAATGGGCATTGTCGGCGCGCTCGGGCTGATCGCGCTGTACGTGTTGTTGCT
The DNA here is from genome assembly GCA_947445225.1 of Rhodospirillales bacterium. Classification (GTDB taxonomy): domain Bacteria; phylum Pseudomonadota; class Alphaproteobacteria; order CACIAM-22H2; family CACIAM-22H2; genus SHVT01. Next base: position 8,480 of record CANFCX010000054.1, on the reverse strand, counting down.
TGGGCATGGCTTCGCCATCGCCTTCCGCAGCCGCAATTCCTTCGGCAAGCTGCTGGCGATTGGGTTGAGCGTCAATTTCTTCCTCTACGCCTTCATCAACATGGCGATGGTGATGGGGTTGATCCCCGTGGTCGGCGTGCCCTTGCCGCTGGTTTCCTATGGCGGCACGGCGATGCTGGCGCTTTTGATCGGCTTTGGGCTGCTGATGGGTGTCTATGTCCACCGCGACATGCGGATCGGCAGGCGGGGGCTGGGCGACGATTTCTGAGGCGCCGCGGTAGGACTCAGGAAATCGCAGCCGGCTTCGCCGGTTGCGCGACGATTTCTAGGCGCTTCTATCGACAAAGCCGGGGGGCTTTGCTATGACGGCCCTCCTCGCTGCCGACTCTGGATCGGAGCCGGCTTCGCCGGTTGGCGCGGGCGCTTAGCTCAGTCGGTAGAGCAGCTGACTCTTAATCAGCGGGTCGACGGTTCGAGTCCGTCAGCGCCCACCATTCCCCCAATCCGCAAAGTGTTGATAGACACAGCGCCTGGCTGTCGCGACGTGCTCGGTTGACAGCCGTAAGTGTTTACGGCTTTTATTGCCGTATGTCAGAAGTGCAGAAGATTACGGCGCATGTTCCAGTGGAGCTGCTGCGCCGTGCGAAAGCCGCGACCGGCAAAGGTACAACCGAGACGGTGAGGCTGGGATTGGACATGCTCGCTTCCGCCAAGGCCGCGGACGAATTGCGGCGGTTGAGGGGCAAGGTCCGCCTTTCCGTCGAGCTGAAGGAATTGCGCAGGGATAGGCGTTGATCGCGGTCGATACCAGTACGCTGATCGCCTATCTCGCCGGGGAAACCGGTCGGGACGTGGAGTTGCTCGACGAGGCCCTGGCTGTCCATTCCGCGGCCTTGCCGCCCGTCGTCGTCGCCGAAATTCTGAGCGCGCCGAAGGCCGACGAGGATTTGGAGCGTCTGATAACAGCCCTGCCAATGCTCGCCTTGAGCGAAGGATATTGGCAGCGCGCCGGGCGGCTGCGCCGCGACCTTGTTGCCCGCGGACTCAAGGCCGCTCTGGCCGACACGCTCATCTGCCAGTCCTGCCTGGATCACGACATGGCATTGATCACGCGCGATGCCGATTTCGCGCGCATCGGTAAAAACTGCGGGCTGAAATTGGCTTAAGGCGTCCCACGCCGTCCGTCGGCCGTCCTCAATCGGCGCCGAGGTTTTGGAGACGCTCGATGCGGTTGGCGATCGGCGGGTGGGTGGCCATGAGCGCGCTCACATTTCCGGCGAAATCGCGGAAGGGGTTAACGATGAACATGTGTTGGGTCGCACGGTTGGCGCCCGCGAAGGGCTGAACCGACGCTTCGAGTTTTTGCAGCGCCCCGATCAGTCCCGTGGGATTGCGCGTGAAACGCACCGCGGTGGCGTCGGCGAGGTATTCGCGTTGCCGCGAAACCGCGAAACGCACCAACATCGCCGCGATCGGGGCCAGGATCGAGAACAGGAGGAGTATCGCGATCAACGGCGCCGCGGCGCGGCCGCGGCGTTGGCGGCGTCCCGAATAGAACAGCGACCGCCTTGTGGCATCGGCGACCAGCCCGATGAGCCCGACCAGGATCGCGACCGCCGTCAGGTAGCGCGTGTCGAGATTGGCGATGTGGCTCATTTCATGGCCGACGACGCCTTGCAGTTCGTCGCGGGAAAGGCCGTCGAGCAGGCCGCGGGTGACGCCGAGCGCGGCGCGGTCCGGCCGCATCCCGGTCGCGAAGGCGTTCATCGCCGGCGTGTCGATCACGACCAGACGCGGCTTGGGCAGGCCGGAGGCAATGGCCATCTCCTCGACGACATTGTGCAGCACGGGTTCGTCCGCCGCGCTGACCTCGCGCGCCCCAGTCATCCCGACGATGACGCGATCGCCGGCCGCGAAGGTCACCAGGCTCGCCGCCGCGCCGATGCCAACGAAGACCACCGCCCCGACAACGCCGAAGCGGCTGGGGGCGAAAGCGTCAAAGTCCGGCGCGAAATTGGCTTCGGCCAGCAATCCGAGCAGATAACCGAAACTCCCGCCCAGGGTGAGGAGGATGGCGATGAGCCAAACCGTGTTCCGGCGATTGGCGCGTTGCGCTGCCAGGAAGTCGGTGGCTTTTAGCCCGGGGCCGGCCGCTTTCGCGCGGGCTGTCATGGCAACCGGCGCGCTGCCGGCCGGCGGCGAATCGCGTGCGCCCCACGGGCCGGGCTGGGAGCCGGAGGCGGACATGCCGAGCCGCCGCCGCGTTCAGCGCAGATCGACCTTGGGCGTCGCGGTCTCGCCCGCCGGCACCTCGAAATAGGGGGCGACGCCGAACCCGAAGCTGCCCGCGATCAGATTCGCCGGGAAACTTTCGACCCGGTTGTTATTTTCCATGACGCTGTCGTTATAGAACTGGCGGGAGAAGGCGATCTTGTTTTCGGTCGTGGCCAGTTCTTCCATGAGCCGAGAGGCGTTTTCGTTCGCCTTGAGCTGCGGGTAGTTTTCAGCCAGCGCGAAAAGCCGTCCGACGGCGCCGGTCAGCGCGGTTTCCGCCGGGATCGCCTCCGCCGGCCCGGCGGCCGCGGCGGCGCGATTGCGAGCCTCGATGACCTGGCGCAGCGTCTCCTGCTCATAGGACATCGTGTCCTTCACGACCTCGACAAGATTGGGGATCAGGTCGTGGCGGCGCTTCAATTGCACATCGATCTGCCGCCAGGCGTTGGCCACCTGGTTCTTGACGCGGACCAGCCCGTTATACGTCGCCATCACCCACAAGAGCAGGACGGCGATGATGCCGAGGACAATGTAAAGGCCGGTGTCCATGAGGCGATCTCCCTGTCAAAACCGATGCCGAAGGACAAATTCGAGCGCGTCCCTATGCTACACCAAAACCAACGGGCGAAGGTCGGACGAAGCTCCGGTCCGGCGGTGACGCTGGCGCCGGCGGATTTCGCCGAAATGCTCTACGACCTGCACCGTGGCAAGAATGTGGGTGCGGCGTGGTCGGCGGTCATCGATGGCACCGCGATCGTGCTGATCGTTCTCTCCACCATCGGTTTCGTCCTCTTCTTCAGCCTTAGGATGCGCCTCGCCGCCAGTTTGAAACTGGCCGCGGCAAGCTTGGTGCTGGGCGGCGCCGTTTTCTATTTGTTCGTGCCCTGAGCGGGTGCCGCCGACGCCGTTCCAACCCAGAGTTGCATCGATGATTCTCCCGCGCTAGAATCTTTGTGGGGCGACCCTGAGATTGCACATGAGGGTCGAACGATGCCGAGAGTGAGCCGCCGCTTCTACAAGCTACGCAAGAAAATCCCTTCGATGCTGGCAACCGGGACGTTCGTTGTTGTCTGCCTGTTCGCCGGTTGGGTGTTGGCCAGCGCCATCGATCGGGTCGCCAGCGCGTTTTGACGCAAGAACGCGGAGGCGGGTCAGCGTGTATCGGTCAGCGGGGATTTGATCCGCGGCTGCTGCGCCGGATCGTCCACGACGACAAACTGCCCGATCATGCCCGCATCGCGGTGTTCCAGCACGAAACTCTGGAACATGAAGGGCAGGGTCGCGTCGGCCGGCGCGGTAAAACGCATGATGAGCCGGACATCTTCGCCCGCCGCCAGGGAAGCCGTGTCTTTCCAGCCGCGTTCATGCGGTTCCGGCGGCCGGCCGTCGCGCGCGAGAATCTGGAACTGGACGCCCTGAATGTGGAAGGATTGGTTCCGCCCCGAGCGATTGGCGATTTCCCAGATTTCGACGTCGCCCTTCTTGACGGCGGCGTCGGCGCGTTGGCGATCCAGCTTGGTGCCGTTGATGGTGAAGCTGTCGTCGAGAACCAAACGCCGCGTCCGTGCAGCGGCGGTTTCGGCGAGGGGCTCGAATTTGACCAGATTCGCGGGCGCCGGCGTGGGGTCGATTCGGCTGCTGAAAATCGGCCTGAGTTCCAGGATCTTGAAGCCCTGATTTTCGTCATGGGTGTCGCGGAGCAGCACCTCCGCCAGATTGACGAACGGGTTTTCGTCGTCGGCGATGGGTTGGCTCATGAGGATCACGCGCTCGGGCTTGCTCATGTCGACCACGATTTCGCCCCGTTCTCCGGGAGCCAGTCGCATGACCGTGCGCGTCACCGGCGCGGCGAGCAGCCCGCCATCGGTGGCGATTTGCTGGAAGCTCCGCCCGTCATCGAAGGCGAAGTCGAAGCGCCGCCCATTGGACGCGTTGACGATACGCAGACGGATGAGTTTGCGCGGTACCTCCAAAAACGGCCCATAGGTGCCGTTGACGAGGATGGTCTTGCCGAGCATCCCGACGGCGCTGGTCGCGGTGGGTCGGACGTACAGGAATTGCCCGCGGCCGTCGATGTCGCGGTCCTGCACGATCAGGGGGATGTCGTCGACCCCGTATTCCTTGGGCAGGCCCGGAGTGTTGCTGTTTTCGTCGTCGACGATGAACAGGCCGGCGAGGCCGCGATAAAGCTGCTCCCCGGCCTTGCCCATCGTCTCCGGGTGGTACCACAAGGTCGCCGCCGGTTGGGTAATCGGAAATTCCGCGGTCCAGCTTTGCCCGGGGGCGACGATCTGGTGGGGCCCCCCCGACATCGCCGCCGGCAGGATCGCCCCATGCACGTGCAGCGTCGTGGCTTCGTTCAGTTTGTTGGTGAGGGTGATGCGTGCAATCTCACCCTTGCGAACGCGGATCGTGGGGCCGAGATAGGCGGCGTTGAAGCCGAAGGTTTCGGTCCGGCCGCCGACCAGGAATCGGCTTTCGCCGATCTGCGCGGTCATTCCGTCGAACAGCGCCTTGCCGTCGGCGCGCGCGGCGGGCAGCAAAGGCGGGATGGCGACCGCGTTCTTGAAAAGTAGGTTCGCGTTGACGATGACCTTGGGCTCGACCTCGGGATAGATAAAGGCGGCGGCGACAGCCAAACCCGCCAACGTTATGATCGCGAGGATCGTGGTTCTAATCGTTTTGTGCATGGTTTTGGACCGCGCCTGTGAAGACCGAACGACGGCATTTTTTTACACCGATGTCCGATTTCTCACTAGGGATTGTAATAATCTTGGCCGTGCCCGCGGCGATCGCGGGTGTGGAGTATTTGGCGGCACGGCCCGGGCGGGGTTTGGGTGCGCGGTTCAAACGGCTCTTCATCGGGCTCGCCGCCGCCGAAATCCTCGGCCTGCCCGCGCTACTGGTCGCCTTCGGCGGGGTCGAAGTTTTTGGTCTGCCTTCAACGGGCACCGAGCCCTGGCTAGCGGCGGTGTTTTATGTCGGGCTCACGGTTTATGTCTTGGCACGGCTATTCCCATGGCGGGATGTCGCCGCGCTGGCCGCCGCGCCCGAGGTCAACCTGCGCGACCTGCTGGCGAGGCTGAAGGACAAGGATGGGCAAGGCGGCAGCGGTTGAGCTGAAAATAACGGAATCGTCAAGAACAGCATAAAAAGCTCCATGATAACCGCAGCATGTACGCGAATATTTATCGACTCCTTCGTTTTTGTGGATAACTTTAGCTACGCCGCGTTGCCCGAGCGGCCAAAGGGGCTTATTCTTCGTATGCCTAGACCCACAGGGAGGGTCGTTCAGCGACAACGTCACAAGGAGGCAAGACAATGGTCGGTCTCAGATCGCTTGCACAAAAGTCCTGGTCCTCGCGTATCGCCATAACCTGCGTCGCCTTGTTGCCGGCGGTATTTTTCGGCTCCGCCGTCCGCGCGGCCGAACGCCCGCCGGTCATGGGCCCCAACGCCGCCGTTTCCGCGGGCGATCCGCTGGTCACGGCCGCGGCCATGGAAATCCTGACGGCGGGCGGCAACGCCTTCGATGCCGGGGTCGCCGCGCTTATGGTCGGCGGCGTCATCGAGCAGGACCTCTATAGCCTGGGCGGCGAAGCCCTGGTTCTGGTCTATCCGCGCAGCGAAAACAAAGTCACGGCGATCGTCGGCCAGGGCTGGGCCTCGAAGAACGCGACCATCGAATGGTACCAGTCGCGCAAGCGCGAACTGGCCGGCGAGGGCCTCGACCCCTCCGTGGTTCCGGGCGCGCTTCATGCCGCGCTGACCGTGTTGGAGAAATGGGGCACGATGAGTTTCGAGCGGGTGGCCGCGCGCGCCATCCAATACACCGAACAGGGCTTCCCCCTGCGACCCCGCACCGCCGATTCGATCAAGGGCAATCTCGAATTCTTCAAGAAATGGCCCGACAACCAGAAATTCTGGCTGAATGGTGATGGCTCTATGTACAAGGCGGGCGAAATCATCAAGATGCCCACGCTCGCCGCTACCCTGAAGAAGATGGTGGAGGCCGAGAAAGGCGCCGCCGGCCAGGGCCGCGCCGCGGCGATCGTCGCCGCGCGCGACCGCTTCTACAAGGGCGACATCGCCCAGGAGATGATGGCGTTCCTGAGCAAACACGACACGCCCTATGAGCTCAGCGACTTTTCGGAATATTTCGCCAAGGTCGAGCCGCCCGCGACCGTCAATTACCGCGGTTACGATATCTATAAACACAGCTTCGGCAGCCAGGGCCCGGTTCTGCTCCAGACCCTGAACATGCTGGAGACCTTCGACCTTCAGAAGATGGGCCATAACAGCCCGGCCTATGTGCATACCGTGGTCGAGGCGATGAAGCTCGGCTACGCCGACCGCGACACCTTTTACGCCGATCCGCTTTTCGTCGACGTACCGGCCGAAGGCCTCCTGTCCAAGCAATACGCGGCGGAGCGGGCCAAGCTGATCGATCCCAAACAGGCCTCGACCAAATTCATCGCCGGCAATCCGATGGCCTTCGATTCCAAGGTCAAGACTTGGAAATATTGGACGGCGAATCTGCAAGCCGGGAAGCCCGATGGCACGCCCCCGGCCAACGCCGAACCGATCCGCGGCACCACGACACCCAGGCCGCAAGGCAACTTGACGCCCGTCAGCCCGACGCAATTGGCGGAGGTGAAAGACCGCCTGGCCAGCGATCCCGGCGGGTTCATCAAGGACACCACCCACATGGCGGTGATCGACAAGGACGGGAACATGTTCGATTCCACGCCGAGCGGCGGCTGGATCGGCGGCGCCGTCGTCCTCGGCAACACCGGCGTGCCCATGAGCGTTCGCGGCGAGCAATTCTGGCTCAACCCCGACATGGCCGCTCAACTTCGCCCGCGCTCGCGCCCGCGTTATACGCTGACGCCGAGCCTGGTCATGAAAGACGGCAAGCCCTTCATGGCGATCGGCACACCCGGCGGCGACAACCAGGACCAAACGATCCTGCAAGCCTTCCTGAACGTCATCGAGTTCCAGCCGAAATGGTACCCGAACCTGCACGAAGCCTTCGAATGGCCGCGTGTGTCGACCTCGCATTTCCACGGCTCGTTCTGGCCGCACACCGCGGGGCTCAACAAGCTGACCGTCGAATCGCCGATGGGCGAGGCGACGATCGCCGCCTTGAAGACGATGGGACATGACATCACCGTCGCCAGGCCGTTCGGCATCGGCGGCTGCGCCACCGCCGTCATGATCGACCCGGCCACGAACGTTCGCATGGCCGGCGCCGACGCCCGCCGCTATTGCTACGCGCTGGCGTACTGACCCGTCGGCACGGACGAAAAGAAAGCGTGTGGGGGCCGCGAGGCCCCCACACCCCCGATAGAGCCGGACTTGACTATATTCAACAAAGGGCAAATGCTTCGGTTGCCACGTATGCAGAGGCCTGCGCCGGAGGGACCCGGGCATGGCCGGAAAAACGGGTCTCGGCTATAGGCCGATTCTGCGCCGTGATAGTCGTAACCTCCTCCAGATTGGAGGGAGCATGACTCCACCGGGCCATTTCTAGGGACCTCGCGTATTCACGAGGTCACGGCTTGGAAGTTGCAACTCAATCTCGGCCGAGTTCTCCAGGCCGCCGAAAATTCGATCTTCGATACGAGGGCGATGGGCGAGGGCCCAAGCCAATCAGACCCGATGAAGCCCATCCTTTTAAGGGCGATTATCCCGGACTTGACAGTTACGGGTCGCCCCTTTTACGTTGGGCGCGACAGGCCGGCGCTGCTTTGGTGTGCGGGTGGCTATTTGCCGCTTCGACGGCTTATGGCTTTGGTCCGACGATGATTCTTACCTCTTCAGAGAACGGGCGCTCAGTGGTGAATACTGTCCCAAGGGCGTTTAACAGCGCTTTCGACAGCGCCTCAGCCGCACGCCTTGCATCGTTTGAACTCAGGACTCCGCGCAGCACGCTAACACCCTTGGCGTTGCCGCCAGCGGCCATCGACGCCGGAGAGTTTTCGAACATTTTTTCGGCGAGTTCTTCTCCAAATACCAGCGCATCGCCCGGCAAGATCGGCGTTGGCATAGGTACGTCCCAGCCTGCGATGGCCAGAGCCATGTGGATTTGCGACGCGAGCGCAAAACTTTCGATGTCATCCTTGGGGTATATGATCCGAGCGCGCGCCTTCGGCCCGGGCTTAAGCGTCTCCCCAACAGCAACGAAATTCAGTTCGCGCGGCTTG
>CANFCX010000053.1 GCA_947445225.1 Rhodospirillales bacterium | reverse complement strand
CACGACGCTGACCATCAGCGGCACCTCCGCCGGTGGCGCGGGTGGCGCGGGCGGCAATTCGGGCGCGGCCGGTACCGGCAACGCCGGCGCGGGCGGCGCGGGCGCCAATGCCGCGACCATCGGCGCCGCGGTTACCACGTTCACCGTCAGCGGCTCCCTCACCGGCGGCGCGGGCGGCGCGGGCGGCACCTTGGGCACCGGCGCTACGGGCGGCAATGGCGGCGCGGGTGGCGCGGGCGGCATCGGCTTGACCAACTCCGCGGCGATCACGACGCTGACGACCAGCGCGGCGATCACCGGCGGCGCCGGCGGCGCGGGCGGTTCCTTGCTCACGGCGAGCACGGCGGGCACCGGCGGCGTCGGTGGCGCGGGTGGCGTCGGCTTGAGCCTCGGCGCGGCGGGCACGACCCAGACGATCGGCGCCAGCGTCACCGGCGGTAAGGGCGGCGCGGGCGGCGCGGCGGGCGCGGCCGGCAGCACGGCCGGTAACGGCGGCGCGGGCGGCACCGGTATCGCGATCACGGCGGGCGCCACGCAGGCGATCACCATCAGCTCCGGCGTCACCGTCGCGGGCGGCGCCGGCGGCGCGGCGGGCACGACCAACAGCGGTACGGCGGGCACGGCGGGCACGGCGGGCAGCGCGATCACGGTCGCCAACCTGGCCGGCATCACGATCACCAACGCGGGCACGATTTCAGCCACGTCGGTGACGGCGATCAACGCGGCTGTCGCGACCGGCATCACGCTGACCAACACCGGGACGATCAGTTCGGGCAGCGCGACGGTCGCCGCCATCGCCCTCGGCGACGGCAGCACCTCGGAATCGACGGTCACCCTCAGCACCGGAAGCAGCGTCACGGGCACGATCACGTCCGCGGCCAACGGCAAACACACCTTGAACATCGGCGCGACGACCTTCAGCACCAACGGCACGATCGGCGTCACCGGCGGCTTCGGCCTCGCCGCCATCAACATCACCGCCGGCAATACCACGGTGAACAACAACATCGCGGCGACGACGACGGCGGTCAGCGCCGGCGCCACGTTGACGGCGGGTGCCAACGTTACCGTCACCGGCGTCCTGCAGAACAAGGGCACGGTCGCCCTGGGCGCGCAGCAGGTCACGGTGACCGGCAACTACACCGACGGCGCCGCCGCCTCGGCGGTGAGTTTGACCATCGGTAACACCCAGGCCACGACCGGTCAGTTGATCGTTCAAGGCGCGGCGCCGGTCTACAACACCTCCGCCACCACCGCGACGATCACGCCGACGATCAGCAACACCGCGATCCGCAACGGCGACAAGGTTATCCTGGCCGATTCGACCAACGCCGGCACGGTCGCCGGCACGACCACGGTCACCGGCTCCGGCTCCGTCACCTGGACGGCGAGCACCGGCACCACGGGCACCGACCGCTTTGGCACGGCGTTCCAAGCGGTCGACGTTATCTTGACGGCGACGGTGGCGGCGCCGGCGGGCCTCACGGGCGGCGGCGCGGCTCCCGCTGGCGCGCTGAACACCTATGCCGGCACGAATACCGGCGTGTTGGCCCTGGCCGGCTCGTTCCAGAACCTGACGGCCGCGCAAGCAAGCGCGGCGGCTCCGAAACTGACGCCGTCCAACACCAACGCCGGCGGCACGGCGGCGGCCATGGGCAGCACCAATCAGGCCCTCAACACGATCGAGACCCGAGTGGCCGAAGTGCGCGACTCCTACCGCAACGACGAGACCGGTCTGTCGGCCGGCGAGGCGGCACCTGGGCTCGGCATGTGGATCCAAGGCTTCGCCTTCACCGCCGACCAAGGTCGCCGCGAAGGGTTCGACGGCTATGACAGCGACAGCCGCGGCCTCGTTCTCGGTATCGACACGCGGGTCGCCGACGCGGCGCGCGCCGGCTTCGCCTTCAGCTACGCCACCACGGCGGTGGACGACACCGGCGCCCGTGTCGGCAGCGGCAACGACATCGACAGCTACGGCGGCACGGCCTACCTGAACTACTACGGCACGCCGTGGTACCTCGATGGCTTCCTCGGCTACACCCGCCATCAATACGCCGGCACCAGGCTGATCAATATCCCCGGCTTCAACAGCAGGGTGACCTCCGACTACGAGGCGAACCATTACACCGGTCGCATCAGCGGCGGCTACCCGCTCAAGGTCGGCGCGATGACGGCGACCCCGATCGCCAGCTTCACCGCCAGCCGCCTCGATCTCGATGGCTACACCGAAAGAGGCGCCGGCGGGCTGACCGTCAACGCCAATGACGTGACGTCGTTGAAGAGCGCGATCGGCGTGCGCCTGTCGCAAGAGTGGAAGACGGCGACGTCGTCCTTCACGCCCTCGATCTCGGCGCAGTGGGGCCACGAATTCGATGACGACGCCGTGGACACCACCGCCAATTTCGCCGGCGGCGGCAGCTTCGTTACTTCCGGCGTGAAGCCGGACTCCGAATCGGCGATCCTCAGCGCGGGCGTCGACTGGAAGCCCGGCCGCAACCTGACGCTGACGGCGACCTATCAGAGCGAGTTGAAGGACGAGTACACCTCGCACAGCGGCCTGCTGCAGCTGCGTTGGGGTTTCTAACTCGATCGACTAACCCGATAAACGGGAAGGGGGCTCGGACGCATGTCCGGGCCCCCTTTCTTTTTCGGGGTCGGCCAGCCGCCTGCCGTGGGCTCATACCTTCGCATCATGGGCCGCGTCCGCGCCGGGGCGTTAGTGTGGTCGAGTAGGCGGATTAGCGCGCCCGTTGTGGGTCCGCTGCCGCCGCATGAGGTGGTGCCATGTCGCAACAGCCGGCCTTGAAGGTTTCGGACGTCCAGAGCCTGCTTGCCGACCCGTCGGTTTCGTCAAGGGCGGAGATGGCGGTCAAGATTGCTCAGTCCTTCGGGACCGGGCGGCTCACCGTCGGGGAAAAGGCCATCGCCCACGATATTTTCCGCATGATGATGCGCGACGCCGAGGCGAAGGTCCGCAGGGCGCTGGCGGAGAGCTTGAAGGACAATCCCGACGTGCCGCGCGACGTCGCACTGGCATTGGCGCAAGATGTCGAGTCGGTTGCGGCCCCGTTGCTGGAATGGTCGACCGCCCTGACCGACGCCGATCTGGAATCGATCGTTCGGTCCAGCGCGGACGGCAAACAATCGGCCGTGGCCCGCCGACGCGGCCTATCGGCGACACTGGCGCGCGCGATTGCCGAGACCGCCGGCCCCTTGGGCGTCCAGGCGCTGATGGAAAACGCCACCGCCGCGATCCCGGATGACGCGTTTGGGACCGTCCTCAACCGTTTCGGCGGCGAAAGTGCGATCCAGACCGCCATGGTGAACCGGAACCGGCTGCCGGTTTCGGTCGCCGAGCGTTTGGTGAACATGGTGAGTGTTGCGTTGCGGGAGCGGTTGATGGCCGAACACGATCTGCCCACCGACCTGGCGACCGACCTTCTGCTTCAGGCACGGGAGCGGGCCACCGTGGATCTGGCATTATCGGTCGACCGCGAGGATCTCTCGATGCTGGTGGGCCGGCTGCGCAAGAATGGCAGACTGACGCCGACGCTCATCTTGCGTTCGATCTGCGCTGGCGATTTCGACTTCCTCGAATGTGCCCTGGCCGAGCTCGCCGGCATACCGGTCAACAACGCCTACCGCCTCATGCACGACCAAGGCGGCCAAGGACTGGTTGGGCTGATCCGGCATTGCGGATTGTCGGACGACTTCCTGGAGATCGCCCAAGTCGCCCTGGCGGTCACCGGCGAACTTCAGCTCGACGGCCAGCCCGGCGATCGCGTCCGATTCGCCGAACGCATGATCGAACGTGTCCTCACCTCATTCGAGGATCGCTTCGACACCGAAAACCTGAACTATCTGATCGGCCGGCTTGGACGTTCCACCGCGGTTGCCGAGGCAGCCAGCCCCGCTGGCTGAGGACGCGAAAGAAACCCGCCGCGGCTATCGGCGCGCGGCGATTTCACCGCGCTGAGGACGTCAAATCGAGACCGGAAGGACTCTGGGGCCGTATGAGCGGCGCAGGACCATGGCGACGGCCGCTATCGGAGTGGCGCGGCGTGGCGACGATCGAAGGTCGAGAGCGGGTCCCGGAAGCGCCGACCAAGTGCTCGATATGGTCAAGCCGATGGGACTCACGGAAAAGAAGTCGCTGCTTTATGTCGGGTGTGGGCTCGGTGGCGCGACGCAGGCCATCGTCAGGAATTATGCCGCGCGGGTTGTCGGTCTCGATGCATCCCCTTTGTTGGCCAAGGCCGGGATGGAGCTTTCTGAAAAAGCCGGCCTCGCCAAGAAGGCGCCCATCCAACATTTCGATCCAGACAAGCTGGAATTGCAGCCGCACAAATTCGACGCGGCCTGTTTTCGCCACTCCCTCTCCGGCGTCGAAAACAAAAAGCGGGTTATGGCCGAGGTCGAAAAGGCCCTGCGGCCCGAGGGCCACTTCATGATTTCCGACTTCGCCTTGACCCGGCCGGGCCCGGGCTCGCCGGCGCTCTTGGCGCTGCTCGCGTCCGAGGGCACACCCTCGCGGTTCACCACGCTCGATGACATGAAAGCCTCGGTCGAGGCGCTGAAACTCGACCTTCGCATCGCCGAGGACACGACCGAAGAGTTCCGCCGTTTGGTGACCGAGGGCTGGACGAAATTCGCCGACACGATCAAGGGCAAGTCGCTGGACGCGGAGGAGGCAGTCAGCCTGGCGAGTGAACTCAAGCTCAGGCAGAACCGCCTCGCCGCCATCGATGCCGGCGATCTATGTGTTGTCCGTGTTTATGCGCTCAAGCAAATCGCGAGCGCCGAGGTGATGGGCCGTCTCCTCAACAAACCGGCGCGCTGACGTGTGATCGGACGATACCGGATCGCGCCTAGCGCTGGAGATCAAAGCGGCGATGTCCGGGCGCCCACGGGGGAGACGGCGACCGCCGTGATCTTGTACGCCGGCGTATGGACGATGCGATCGCGAAGCGGGCCGGTCAGCAGATTCAAGGCAACGCGCGGATCGTGGAAGGTCGCGAACAGGCATCCCGCCTCCACGCGGTCGGTTTCCTCGACCGGCAGAATGACCGCGCCGTGACGGCTTTGGACGCGGACTTGGTCTCCAGTCCTTAAGCCCAGGGCGCGCGTGTCCACGGGCGACATTTCCAGCAAATCGGTGGGTCGGAGGCGCAAATTGTCGGTGCGCATGGTCATCGTGCCGGCATTGAACTGATAGAGCGAGCGACCGGTCGACAGAAGGAAGGGGTAATCCGCCGATTCCCGCTCCGGCGTCGGCACAAAGTCGATGCGGGCGAGCGGCGCGGTGGGGGCGCGGGCGAAGGCCTGTTTGTGAAGTATGTCCGTCCCCGGATCGGTTTCGTCGCGGCAGGGCCATTGCAATCCGCCGCCATCGAGGCGCTCATAGGTGATACCGCGCGCCTCCGGCCAAACCGCTCGTACTTCGTTCCAAATCGCCTCGGGCGAGGTGAACGCAAACGCCGCGCGGTGGCCCATGCGCTCGGCCATCGCGCAGACGATGCGCCAATCGGCGAGCGCTTCCCCGGGCGGCGGCACCGCAATGCGCACGCGCTGCACGCGACGCTCGGCATTCATGAAGGTGCCATCCTTCTCGAAGGCGGAGGCCGCAGGGAGGAAAACGTGGCCGAAGGCTTTCGCGGTCTCCGTCATGAAGAGATCCTGGACGATGACCAAATCGAGCTTGGCGAGGGCCGCCCGCGTCGCCGGGACGTTGGCAAGCGTCGGTAGAATGTCGTAGCCGATGATCCAGAGCGCCTTCAGCCGTCCCGCCGCCGCGGCGTCGATCATCGCCATGAGATCGAGCCCACGGTCGCGCGGAAGGACCGTGCCCCAGACCTTCTCGAACAGGCCGCGGCGTTCGTCGATCGCCACGGAGCCCGTTAGAATTGCGGGGTCGCAGCCCATCTGCGCCGCGCCCTGCACATTGTTCTGCCCGCGCAGCGGATTGATGCCCGTGCCCGGCTTTCCCATGTTGCCGGTGAGAAGGGCGAGGTTCACCAGCGCCATGACGCTTTCGGTGCCCTGGGTGTGTTCGGTGAGGCCCAGACCATGCACACACATCGCCGGGCCCGTGCGCGCATACAGACGGGCCGCGCCCCGGATGAGATCGCTCGGAACGCCGCAAATGGCCGCGGCGCGCTCCGGCGTCCATGGCGCGATGAAAGCCCGGAAGGCGTCCCAATCGGTCGCGCGCCCCTCGATGAAGTCGGCATCGACCAACCCCTCGGTCACGATGACATGGGCGAGCGCGTTGAAAAGCGGAATATCCGTTCCCGGCCGCGGGCGCAGATGGAAGGAGGCGAGCGGGGCAAGCTCGGTGGCGCGGGGGTCGATCAGGATCAATTTCGCCGCACCGCTCCGCACCTGCCGCTTGATGCGCGCGCCCACGACGGGATGGTTTTCGGTGGGATTGGCGCCGGCGATCAGAATCGTGCGCGCCCACTCGATGTCGTCGAAGGCATTGGTCGCGGCCCCCGTGCCGAGCATCGCCTTCATGGCCGCCGCGGTCGGCGTGTGGCAGACGCGCGCGCAGCAATCCACGTTGTTGGTACCGAGCACCACGCGGGCGAATTTCTGAACGAGATAGTTGTCTTCGTTCGTGGCGCGCGCCGAGCCCAGGATACCGACGGCCGACGGTCCGTGCCGCGACCGGATCTGCCCAAGCGCCGCCGCCGCGGAGCCGAGCGCCTCCTCCCACGAGGCCTGTTTCCAGGCGCCGCCCGCGCGCAGACGCGGATGAAGTTCGCGATCGGGCGCGTGATTGAAACCGAAGGCGTACCGACCCTTGACGCAGAGATGGCCTTTGTTGACCGGCGCGTCGATAACCGGCCGTGTGCGGACGATCCGGCCGTCCGCGACGCCGGCCTCCAACTCGCAACCGACGCCGCAATAGGCGCAGGTCGTGCGCGTCCAGCTCTCGACGCGCGACGACGCCCCTTCGATGCGGTCGGTCAAGGCGCCGGTGGGGCAGGTATCGGCGCAGGCGCCGCAGCCGACGCAGCTGCTTTCGGCCAGCGTCGTCAGCGAATCGGGCACGATGTGGACCTGGTCGCCACGATCGATCGCGTGCCATACCGACTGACCCTGCACCTCCTCGCAGATGCGGACGCAGCGGTAGCAGGTGACACATTGCGACATATCGACGCGCAGATAGGGATGGGAGACGTCGCATGCCGATTCGGCCGTCTCCGGTCCCGACGGCTCGACGCCAAATTCCGCGAGCAGCCGATGCAGCTCCTTGTCCGGCCAGGCCGCATAGGTGGTGGGCGAAACCCGACGCGCCATCCAGGATAGGAGTTGGCGCCGGAACGCACGGAGGTCATCGCCCCGCGTCCGCACGATCATGCCATCCGCGACGGCGGTCGTGCAGGCCGTCAGCGGATGAGGGGCGCCGTCAACTTCGACCGCGCACAGCCGGCAATCGCCCACCGGCCGCAGGCGCGGGTCGTGGCAGAGCGTGGGAATGGCAAGACCCGCGCGGCGGGCCGCGCCAAGGATCGTCTCCCCTGGCGCCGATTCGATCAGACGTTCATCAACCCTGAGGGTTGCCATGGGTCATTGGAGCGCGCCGTTGGCTCCCAAAAACTAGGCGGCCGTCATCCCCGGCCAACGCCGGAATAAGCGGCCATCCTGCAACGCGGTGAGGGAAATGGTTTTCATGTCGCATTGATCGGACTCCCGGACGAGCCGCGCATAAACGATCCGGTCGGACTTTTCGACGATTTCGGACACGCACCAGATGTCGCTGGAGGGTCGACCGAAGATGGAATGGCCGACCGACGAAAACCGGCTGCCGATCTCGACGCGTTCTCTGGGCATCTTTCTCTCAACCGCCGCAATCGTTCGCTGCCGGCCGCGCCAATGGCCACCAATCGGGAAGGCGCCGTCGTTTCGATCCCCGGCAAAAGACTGTCATTCGGGCAAAAGCAATCTGTGCCGTAACCTCTGGGGCCGAAAGCCAGGGTCCGGTACATCGCGATATGCTGGATGACCGGGCAGGCAAACGCAAGAGGTGTTCCATGGTCGAATCGAAACGATCGGGATTCGCCGCTCTTGATCGGGCGCAAGATCGCGAAGTTTAAGTCGCCGACCGCTTCACGGACTTGATTTGCGCGCGCGGGCGCCCGGACAAATCGGCGATTTTCTGATCCTGAGCCTCGATGATCTGGCGGATCTGCTCTTCGTCGTCATCGTCGAAGCCTTCCAGTTCCGAGGCCATGACCTTGCGGTTGGAGCTACGCGTGCCATCGTCGTACCAGACGTCGAACAGAACGACGTTGGATTCCTTTTGCTTTTTCTTGCTCCGACCCATGATTGTCCTCCTGGGCGATTGACCCTAGCAAGCCGCGGTCGCCGGCACCTTAGCGCCGGTCGTGCCTCTATGCACTCACAACCGAGCGGCGGTTCCGACCCGATACCCAATCCACAAATCGAACCCCTTCACAAGGTCCGATAATGGCTCAAACGCAGGTAGCGGCCACGACGCCAATGTGTGGATTTCTTAGTAGTCCGTTCCGCCCGAGGCTGCGGACGACGCGTCGCGCTTGGGTTGATCGGCCACCATGACCTCTGTCGTAATCAGCAAACCGGCGACGGAGGCCGCTCCTTGGAGCGCGGCCCGCACGACCTTTGTCGGGTCGATGATCCCCTTTGCGACGAGATTGCCATATTCCCCGGTGGCGGCGTCGTACCCATAGGCATAGGTGTCTTTGTCGAGGATCTTGCCCGCGACGATCGCCCCGTCGGCGCCGGCATTGATCGCGATCTGGCGTGCCGGCCAGGCAATCGCCTTGCGCACGATATCGACGCCCGAACGCTGGTCGGCGTTGGCGGTCACGACTTTGTCCAGCACCCTGCCGGATCGCAACAGCGCCACGCCGCCGCCTGGCAATATGCCCTCTTCAACCGCGGCGCGGGTCGCGTGCATCGCGTCGTCGACGCGGTCCTTGCGCTCCTTGACCTCGATCTCGCTCATCCCGCCGACCTTGATCACCGCGACGCCGCCGGCCAATTTGGCCAGGCGTTCCTGCATCTTTTCGCGATCATATTCGGACGTGGTCTCGATGATCTGCGCCTTGATCTGGCCGATGCGGCTCTCGATGCCGGCCTTTTTGCCGGCCCCGCTGACGATGGTGGTCGTATCCTTGTCGATCGTCGCTTTCTTGCAGCGGCCGAGCATCGCCAGCGTGACGCTCTCCAGCTTGATGCCGAGGTCCGAGGAGATCACCTCGCCGCCGGTCAGGATCGCGATATCGTCGAGCATGGCCTTGCGGCGGTCGCCATAGCCGGGCGCCTTGACCGCGGCCACTTTCAGCCCGCCGCGCAGCTTGTTCACGACCAGGGTGGCGAGCACCTCGCCCTCGATGTCCTCGGCGATGATCAACAGCGGCTTGCCGGCCTTTGCGATCGCTTCCAGGAGGGGGAGCATCTCGTGCAGTCCGGACAGTTTCTTTTCGAGGATCAAAATGTACGGGTCGCTCATCTCGACGCGCATCTTTTCGGCGTTCGTCACGAAATAGGGCGAGATGTAACCGCGGTCGAACTGCATGCCTTCGACGACTTCCATCTCGGTGGCCAGCGACGTCGCTTCTTCGATGGTGATGACGCCGTCATTGCCGACCTTTTTCATGGCGTCGGCCAGAAAGCGGCCGATCTCGGCGTCGCCATTGGCCGAAATCGTCCCGACCTGGGCGATTTCGTCGTTTGAGGTGACTTTTTTCGAATTTTTCTTCAGGTCGATCACGATCGCGCTGACCGCCAGGTCGATGCCGCGCTTCAAATCCATGGGGTTCATGCCGGCGGCGATGGCCTTGACGCCCTCCCGCACGATCGCATGGGCGAGAACGGTCGCGGTCGTGGTGCCGTCACCGGCCTCGTCCGAGGTTCGCGATGCGACCTCGCGCACCATCTGCGCGCCCATGTTCTCGAACTTGTCTTCCAGCTCGATCTCCTTGGCCACGCTCACGCCGTCCTTGGTGATGCGGGGCGCGCCATAGGCCTTTTCGAGCACGACGTTGCGGCCCTTGGGTCCGAGCGTCACGCGCACGGCGTGGCTGAGGGTGTCGATGCCGCGCAACATTTTGTCGCGGGCATCCGCTGAAAACCTGATTTCCTTGGCAGCCATGTCTTTGAACTCCCGTCCCTGTCTCTATGTCATCCTGCGCGCCCGCGGCAAAACCTCGCGACCGGGTCATGCCTCGCCTTGGTGGGTTGAGGCCGTGCCCTGTGTGTCTTGACCAAATTTTTCGGACGGCGGAGCGAAGATCGTCACGTATTCGATGACGCTTTATATGGGCGCCGCGTGAATTAATACTAGAACGATCCCGGGAAATATTTTCTCCGGCAAAGAATTTGGCTGCCGTTTTCCAGAGAGACAAAAAGAAATTCTCGGTCGTGGCCGGTGGGCTGGCAATGCAATCGGGACCTCGCGCGCGCGAATCCGCTGCTATATTTTCGCGGCCATTTCCCAAGATTTTGAGCGGGAGTCCATGCCGTCGATCGGAAACATCGTGAAGCCATTGGCGGTGCTCGCCGCTGCGTGTTTGGTCGTCGGCGTTGGGATCGGCGGGCGGTTGAAGGCCCAATCGGCGCCGCCACAGGGCGATCCGGCGATCGGTCTCCAGACGTTCCTGGCTTGGTGCGCGCCTTGTCACGAATCGGCGGCCGGCCGGCCCAATGTGCTGGGGCCCAATCTCTTTGGGGTTTTCGGCCGGGAAACCGGCGTGGACCGGACGTTCGTCTATTCCAACGAACTGATCGGTGCGGACCTCTTTTGGACGGACGAGACCCTGGATGAATGGCTGGTCAATCCGCAGAAATTGGTGCCGGGGACACGCATGGATTTTCCGGGGTTGGAGGCAAAGGACAGAGCCGACGTCATCGCGTTTCTGAAGAAGAACCGATAGGAATTCAGCTTGGCGCCAGGGGGATGGCGCGGCCTCGCCGGGGATTGAAATCACAGCCCCCTTGGCGATTGACCGATCCGGGATGCGTGGTACGGTGCGGCGGTCCATCCGGCGCAGGCGCATGAACGACACCGTGACTCCAAGCCAGGCTAGGGCGTTGCCGCTGGTGCTGGCTTCGGCCAGCGTTATTCGACGAAAACTCCTGGACGCGGCGGGCCTTTCGCATGTGGCCGAGGCCGCCGATGTGGACGAAGGTGAAGTCAAACGCCGGATGCGAAGCGAAGGCGCCGGGGTTGACGCCGTCGCCGAGGCTCTGGCGACACTCAAGGCGCAACATGTCGCCAGGCACCACGCCGCCGCCCTTGTGATTGGGGCCGACCAGATTCTCGACGTCGACGGGTTATGGTTCGACAAACCGGCGGATCTCGCGGCGGCGCGCCGGCAATTGCAGACTCTTCGGGGCCGCATCCATGAATTGGTCAGTGCCGTCAGCGTCGTTCGCGACGAAGCAGTGGTGTGGCGGCACGTTGCCCGTGCCCGGCTGACCATGCGCGATTTCAGCGACGCCTTTCTCGATGCCTATCTCCAAAAGGCGGGACCGAAGGCTCTCGAATCGGTCGGGGCCTATCAACTGGAAGGCCTAGGCGTGCAGCTCTTCGATCGCATCGAGGGTGATTATTTCGTCATCCTTGGACTGCCCCTGCTGCCACTTCTCGACTTTATTCGCCGGCAAGGCGTGATTGCCACATGACGCTCACCGGCCACGCGAAACTGGCCGGGGTGATCGGGTGGCCCGTCAGCCATTCCCTGTCGCCGCGGCTGCACGGCTTTTGGCTCGATCGATACGGAATCGACGGCGCCTATGTCCCGATGGCGGTGGCGCCGGAGAATTTCGCCTTGGCCCTCAAGAGTCTCGCCTATCTCGGTTTTGCCGGGGCGAACCTGACGGTGCCGCACAAGGAGGCGGGGTTGGCCGCGGTTGATGAAAT
The DNA here is from genome assembly GCA_947445225.1 of Rhodospirillales bacterium. Taxonomy (GTDB): domain Bacteria; phylum Pseudomonadota; class Alphaproteobacteria; order CACIAM-22H2; family CACIAM-22H2; genus SHVT01. Next base: position 3,962 of record CANFCX010000053.1, on the reverse strand, counting down.
CGACGATATCGCCCGCCGCGTGGGTGCCGTTAATACCGTTGTCGTTCAATCCGATGGGAGGCTGTTCGGAACCAACACCGATGTCTTCGGTTTTTCCGAGAATTTGCGGGAAGCCGCGCCCGCGTGGCGGGCGTCCGCCGGTCCCGCCGTAGTGCTGGGCGCCGGCGGCGCGGCGCGAGCGGTGTGTGTAGCGCTGATCGACGCCGGCGCGCCGGAATTGCGCCTGGTCAATCGCACGGCCGAGCGCGCGGCGGTTCTGGCCCGAGAGATCGGCGGACCGATTCGCGTTCACGTTTGGAAAGATCGCGGCCCGGCGCTCGCCGGGGCCAATTGCCTGGTGAATACGACCGCGCTCGGCATGTCCGGCAAACCGGGGTTGGACATCGATCTGTCCGACCTGCCGCGCACGGCACTTGTGCATGACATCGTTTACGCGCCGCTGACCACACCCTTGCTCGCCGCGGCGCAGGAGCGCGGGAATCCGGTCGCCACCGGCATTGGGATGTTGTTGCACCAGGCAAGGCCGGGTTTCCGCGCCTGGTTCGGCGTCGATCCCGAAGTGACCGCCGATTTGCGGCGCCATGTCCTGCAAGGGTTGTCGGGCTGACCGGTCATGGTCATCCTCGGCCTCACCGGTTCCATCGGCATGGGTAAGTCGACCGCTTCGCGCATGCTGCGGCGCATGGGTGTGCCCGTCCACGACGCCGATGCCGCCGTCCATCAACTTCTGGAGAAGGAAGGCGTGGCGAAAAGAGCCGTGGCGATTGCGTTCCCGGAGGCGGTGGTGGGTGGCCGGATCGACCGCGCCCGGCTGGGCAGGCGGGTGTTCGGCGATCCGCCCGCGCTCGCTCGTCTTGAAGCCATCCTCCACCCCCATGTTCGTCAGGCGGCTGAGCGTTTTCTGCGAAGCGCCGCCCGCAACCGAACCCACCTCGTCGCCCTCGACATTCCGCTTCTTTTGGAAACCCGCGGCGCCGCGCGTTGCGATCTTGTCGTGGTGGTTACGGCGCCCCATTTCGTTCAGGCGGCGCGTGTGCTCGGCAGGCCTGGCATGACTGCGGAACGCCTGAAAGCGGTTCGCGCGCGTCAAATGCCCGAGGCCGAAAAGCGTCGCCAAGCCGATTTCGTGATTCGAACCGGGCTAACCCGTCGTTTCACCTGGGATCGTCTGCGGCAAATCGTTCGACAGGTCCGGGGCCGCCGACCCGACGCTTCGCGCCCGCGCCGATGAAGGGAATAAGATGCGTGAGATCGTCCTAGACACCGAAACCACGGGCCTCGATCCGGCGGCCGGGCATCGAATCGTCGAAATCGCGGCGGTTGAGCTGGTCAACCATCTGCCGACCGGGCGAGAGTTTCATGCCTACGTCAATCCGCGGCGCGACATGCCGGACGAGGCCTATGCGGTCCACGGTTTGTCGGCGCAATTCCTATCGGGGCATTCCGAATTTCGCGCGATCGCCGCGGGTCTGGTCGAATTCATCGAGGATTCCCCACTCATCATCCACAATGCGGAATTCGATCTAAAATTCCTCAACGCGGAATTCGCCCGCATCGACCGGCCGGCTATAGCTCTCACCCGCGCTATCGACACGTTGCTCCTGGCGCGCCGCAAATTTCCCGGCGCGCAAGCCGGGCTCGATGCCCTGTGCCGGCGCTTCGATATCGACAATTCGGCGCGTGAAAAACACAGCGCGAAATTGGACACGCGGCTTCTCGCCGCGGTTTATCTGGAGCTGATTGGCGGCCGGCAGGCGGCCCTGGGTTTCCTCGCCGTCACCGCCACGTCGGCGTCGGCGACGGCGAACCTCGCGCCGAGGCCGCCGCGTGCGCATTTGCCGACCGCCGCCGAACTCGCCGCGCATGACGCCTTCATCGCCACCCTCAAGTCGCCGATCTGGAGGCTTTGAGCCGGCACGGAATCGGAGCCGCGCGCGCAAGCTCCGCGCCTGTTGCTCCGGTGTTAATGCAGAGTCATGAATGCGTGGGCGAAGCGGGCGGTCGCGGCCCCGATGAGATCGCGATGGGCGACGCGGACGGAATGAAGTTTGCCGTCGAGATTGCGGCTCCAGAAGTCGAGGAATTTCGTCAAGGCCGGGAAACGCGGGGCAAGGTCGAATTCCTGCCACACGAAGGTCTGGAGAACACCGGGGTGATCGGGCAGGTGATAGGTGATCTCGGCCGTCATTAGCCGATAGCCGCGAAGGCTGCGTTCAATCTCCATCATCGGGGTGCTGTCTCCTTGAGGAACTATCGAGGATACCGAACCGGATCCGCGATTGTGGGTGGTCCCTCATCACGCCGCAATGAAATATACATATATTTCAATAGATTAGCAGCATAGCCCGGATATTGCTGCCATTTGTCGCCTAAGCGTCGCTTGACACAGTGTGATGCCGAACCTAGATGTTTGGCACTCGTCGTTGGCGATTGCTAACAAGCCTGCGGCGTTAGATTCACGCTCATTTTGAAAGCTACGGAGGTTGACTAATGAAATTCAGGCCTTTGCATGATCGTGTCCTGGTCCGCCGCCTCGAAGGCGACGACAAGACCGTGGGCGGGATCATCATTCCCGATTCTGCCAAGGAAAAGCCGATGCAGGGCGAAGTTATCGCCGTTGGCGCGGGCGCCCGCGATGACAGCGGCAAGATCGTGCCGCTCGACGTCAAAACCGGCGATACCGTCATCTTCGGCAAATGGTCGGGAACGGAGGTCAAGATCGACGGCGAAGAGCTGTTGATCATGAAGGAATCCGACATCATGGGCATTGTCGAGATCGTTAAGTCGTCCAAGAAAAAAGCTGCCTAGGAGGTCTGAACGATGGCTGCGAAAGAAGTAAGATTTGGATCGGATGCCCGCCAGCGGATGTTGCGCGGCGTGGATATCCTGGCCGACGCGGTGAAGGTGACGTTGGGCCCCAAGGGGCGCAATGTCGTGCTGGATAAGTCCTACGGGGCGCCGCGCATCACCAAGGACGGCGTCACCGTCGCCAAGGAAATCGAACTCGGCGACAAATTCGAGAACATGGGCGCGCAGATGGTGCGCGAGGTCGCGTCCAAGACCAGCGACCAGGCCGGCGACGGCACGACCACGGCCACGGTGTTGGCCCAGGCGATCGTGCGCGAAGGCGCCAAGGCGGTGGCCGCCGGGATGAACCCGATGGACCTCAAGCGCGGGATCGCCTTGGCGGTGGAAGCGGTCGTCGAGGACCTCAAGAAACGTTCGAAGAAGGTGGCGACGAGCGAGGAGATCGCGCAGGTCGGCACGATTTCCGCCAATGGCGATCGTTCGATCGGCGACATGATCGCCAAGGCCATGGAAAAGGTCGGCAAGGAAGGCGTGATCACGGTCGAGGAAGCCAAGAGCCTGGAGACCGAGCTGGAAGTGGTCGAGGGCATGCAGTTCGACCGCGGCTATGTCTCCCCGTATTTCATCACCAATCCCGAGAAGATGATCTGCGATCTGGAGAATCCCTACATCCTTCTGCACGAAAAGAAGCTGTCGGGGCTGCAAGCGATGCTGCCGTTGCTTGAATCGGTGGTGCAGTCGAGCCGGCCGTTGCTGATCATCGCCGAAGACGTGGAAGGCGAAGCGCTGGCGACCCTGGTCGTGAACAAGCTGCGCGGCGGGCTGAAGGTGGCGGCGGTGAAGGCCCCCGGCTTCGGCGATCGGCGCAAGGCGATGCTCGAAGACATCGCCGTGCTCACCGGCGGCCAGCTCATCAGCGAAGACCTCGGCATCAAGCTGGAAAACGTGACCCTCGACATGCTGGGCCGCGCCAAGAAGGTTCTCATCGACAAGGAGAACACCACCATCGTCAATGGCGCCGGGCGCAAGAAGGACATCGAGGGCCGCTGCAACCAGATCCGCGCGCAGGTCGAGGAAACCACCTCGGACTACGATCGCGAGAAGCTGCAGGAGCGGCTGGCGAAGCTGGCCGGCGGCGTGGCGGTGATCCGCGT
>CANFCX010000052.1 GCA_947445225.1 Rhodospirillales bacterium | reverse complement strand
TCGAGATGATGGACGCCGAAATGGAATTCGACGGCCGCCAGGTCTCGTGCAACGCCACCATCCAGCCGTTGGTCACCGCCGAGGGCAAGCGGCTCGGCACGATGCTGATGGTCGAGGACATCAGCGCCGAAAAACGCATGAAGTCGACGATGTCGCGTTACATGGACCCCGGCATCGCCGCCCAGCTCATGGGCTCGGGCAAACAGGACGAATTGCTGGGCGGTCGCAGCGCCGTGGCGACCATCATGTTCACCGACATCCGCGGCTTCACGCCGATCACCGAAAGCCTGGGCGCGCAGGGCACCGTCGGCTTCCTCAACGACTATTTCACGCTGATGGTCGAGGAGATCAGCAAACTCGACGGCATGTTGGACAAATTCATCGGCGACGCCATCATGGCCGCCTTCGGTTTGCCCATACCCCATGACGACGACGAAGACCGCGCCGTCCGCGCCTCGATCAACATGATCAAAAGCCTGTGGAACTGGAACATCGAGCGCAAGGTCAAGGGCCAGTTGCCCGCCGACATGGGCATCGGGCTCAACACCGACGAAGTGGTGTCGGGCAATATCGGTTCGCCCAAACGCATGAATTACACGCTGATCGGCGACGGCGTGAATTTGGCGGCGCGGCTGGAAAGCGCCTGTAAACAATACGGCGCCCGCATCGTCATCAGCGACAACACCTTCAAGAAATTAAAAGGCACCTACCGGGTTCGCGACATCGACGAGGTGGTGGTCGTGGGCAAGACCCAGCCGATCGGGGTTTACGAGGTGCTCGACTATCACAGCGACGAGACCTTCCCCAACCTGATGGACGTGGTGAACCACTTCCGCGAAGGCCGCAAACATTACAAGGTCGCCCATTGGGATCAGGCCATCCGTTCCTTCCAGGAATGCCTGAAGGCCAACGACAAGGACAAACTGTCCAAGACCTATATCGAACGCTGCGAAATGCTGAAGGCCGAGACGCCCAAGGACTGGGACGGCGTCTGGCGGATGACGTCGAAGTAACGCCGCGCGCCCCGATAGGTGAGCCGGACGCCGTGGCCCGACTTAGTGGTAGAGGAACAGGGCGCAGGGCGGTTCTTCGGCAAGCGTCCCGGTCGTCGAGCCGAACAGGAATTTCCGCCAACCGCCATGGCCATAAGCCCCCATGACGAGGGTGCCGATGCCGTGGTCCGCGACTTGAATTTTCAACACGTCGGAAACATGCGCCGAGGTCGGGATCGGGATGGGATTGACCTGATAGCCATACCCGCGCAAAAGACTCGCCGCGCCGCTGGTCCTGCGCGCCGCCAGTTCCTGGTCGGGGTCGACCGAGGTGACATGGATGCGCCGGTCGCGCGCAATGCCGAGCAGGGCGAACATGTGCACGGCGCGCATGGCTGGCAAGCTGCCGTCATAGGCGATCAGGACATCGCGGCCGGCGGGGGGTTCGTCGCCGCAGACGATCACCGGGCGCGGCATCGTCGACAGCAGCTTGCCCAGGTTTTCGGGAAGCGGCTCACGCATGTCGCCATGGAATGCCGTGTCGTGCCCGGTCACGATCAGGTCGCGGGTCTCGGCGGCGATATGCAATGCGTCCATCGGATCGCCGTCGAAGGACAGCCACCCCGGCGGCAGCCCTTGCGCCTCGCATTCGGCGGCGAAGGCCTCGTGAAGCCGCCGGCGGGCATCTTCAGCCTGTTTCTTGAGTTGCTCCTCGAGCCTGACCTTGTAGGCGGTCGTGCCGAGGCCCCCCGCCATGGGGGCCTCTATGAACGAGAGATCGACGCCGGCTAGGCCGGTGACCTCGGCGTTCATGTCCCGCGCCAGGTGGAAGGCATATCGGCGCGCCGCGACCGATGACGGTGTTTCTCCGAGCAGCACGAGGATACGCATAATTGTCAAATGTCCCGCGGTTTCGTCCTGGGCGGATCGGACATCCTTGAGACCTCCTATTGCGCGAGGCCAATCGCGATCAGAGCCGCGCATAATACAGCGGTCAGCGCCGGCAGGAATAGCGGCACACGGAACATCGGCTTGCTGTCTGCCGCGGTCTCCCGCCGCTTCAATCGATAGAGAGCTAGGTTTACCAGCCCGAACACCGCCAGGGTCAGCGAGCTGGTCGCCACGACCAGCTCGTCGAACGGGATCGCGACCACGAGCAGCGCGGTGATCCCGCCGGCGACCAGCGTCGCGCGCACGGGAACCTGCGTTCGCCTGCTGGCGACGCCGAACCAGGCCGGCAACAGCCCGCGATGCGCCATTCCGTAGACGAGGCGCGAGACCGCTATGATCTCGATTAGCACGCCATTGGCGGTGGCTCCCAGCGCCAGAGCGTTGAACGGCACCGACTCCCCGCCAAGCGCGGTCTCGACAATCGCGGCCAGCGCCGCCGGCTTGGTGGCGAGTTCGGCCGGCGGCATGACCGACACCGACACCACGGCGACCCCGACATACAGGAGCGCCGCAATGGCGATTGACGTCAGAAGGGCACGCGGCATGGTCCGCTCCGGCCGCTCTACCTCCTCGGCCAGGTTCACCATGCTTTCAAATCCGATATAGGCGAAAAAAGCCGCGAACGCCCCGCTCAACAAACCGAACGGCGCGACCAAATCGTTCGTCCACAGAATCGGCCGCTGCGGGGTTTCACCCGACATCGCCCCGACAACGATGACGAACAGCAACCCACCGATCTCGAGCACGGCCATCAGCGCGGCGACGCCGACCGCCTGCCTAACGCCGAGGCAGGCCAAAGCGGTAAAAGCCAGAACCAGCACCGCCGCCGCGGGCAAGCGCTGCACACCCAGCAGCTCCTCCGCGTAACCGCCGCTGCCAAGCGCGATCGCGGCGCAGGAGAGAACGATCAGCGCCACCGTCGTAAAGCCGACGAGGCCGGATAGCCAGACCGAGCCCAAGCCTTCCTTGACATAGGCGGCGGCGCCGGCCGCCTCCGGAAACCGGGTGACGAACTCGGCATAGGAAAGGGTGACTAACGCCGCCAGCGCACCGGCGATCAGGAACGCCAGCGGAGCGCCATAACCGGCCCGTGCGGCGACCGTCCCGATCAGCACATAGATGCCGGCGCCGACGATGATGCCGACCCCATACAGGACCACCGACCAGAACCCCAGGGTTCGCCGCAGTGCCACCGCTTGCGGTCTTGGCCGCGGCGTCACGGCTTCCCGAACCACGGAAGAAGCGATCGTGGAGGCGTCGGCGACACGAATTGGCGGCCTGGCCGCCGCGGGAGTGACATTGGCATTAGAAGTGATGGGTCGGTCGCAAAAATGGTGCCCAGGGCCGGAATCGAACCAGCGACACGCGGATTTTCAGTCCGCTGCTCTACCAACTGAGCTACCTGGGCGCCGCTCGCGGAACCCCGCGGCTTATAGTGAAATTCGGCCGGGGTGTCCAGAAGGGGAGGCGACCGACGCCGGCGGTCGGTTACGCGGGCTTCATAGACCTAAGTATGATTGCCCGGTCGCGCGGAGTGTCCTATCGCTGAGATTCCCGGATAGCGGCCGACAGGCCGTATCGCAGAGGTGTCCGGACGGCGTCGGTTCCCGACGTCGTAATCTTAGACCCACCACCGGTCGAAGGGCGCCCATGAAAGAACCGCTGTTGGTGCGGCTGACAACTTCCGTAACTTTGCTGGGTCTGGTCGCGTTCATGCCGGTTCTCATGGTGCTGGTGGTTCTTGTCTATCTTTTGGACGCGCAGTACCGGGAAGCCAAGGAAATCGAGCTTCTGGGCGTCGCCCGCGCCTTCCTGGTCGCGGTGGAGGAGGAACTGGCATCGACGGGGCGACTGGCCGAGGGGCTGGCGGCGTCGGATTCCCTGGCGCGCGGAGACCTGCCGCGATTCGATTTCGATGCCCGGCAGATGGTCCGCGCCCATCCCGAAATTCACGCGATCGTGGTGACCGATCTGGCGGCCGGGATCGATTCGATCAATACCGAACGAGCCCCAGGCCAATTCGGTCCTTCGAGCGCAATCGACATCGAACAAGGGCTGGAGGTTGCCCGCCTCGGCAAAAGCAGGGTTTTCAATTTGCGCGCCACACCAACGTCGCGTTATCCCCTCATCCCCATTCTCGCGCCGGTGCCCGGCGTCGGCCAGGTCACGAAGGCGGTCAACATCTTGTTGTCGCCCGAGTATATGAGCCGCATTTTCCGCAAGTCCGGCTACGATCCCGCGTGGACGGGCGCGTTCGTCGATCCCGATCTCATTGTCGCCGGGCGCAATCGCGCGCCCGAACAATTCGTGGGAAAGCGGGTCACGGCGGGCGTCCAGGAGGCCATGCGCGCCGGAAGGGAGGGAATGTTCCGCAGCATCACCCAGGAGGGGCAGCCGGTCTATTCGCTTTTCGTCCGCTCCCCCGACACCGGATGGGGCGTTGCCCTCAGCTTGCCCACCGAAGAAATCGACGCCCCCATCAGCCGGGTGAAGAATCTGATGCTCGGCACCGGGTTTCTGGCCGGCGGCGCGGGCCTCGGTTTCGCCGCTTTTTTCGGCCAGCGCGTCCAACGCGCCCGCCGGGCGGAACGGGAATTGAGCCAGTCCCTCGAACGGCTGGTCGCCGAACGGACGTCCGAACTGCGGGAAAGCGAGGATCAGTTGCGGCAGGCCCAGAAGATGGAGGCGGTTGGCCAGCTCACCAGCGGCGTGGCGCATGACTTCAACAATCTGCTGGGCGTGATCGTCGGCAACCTCGACTTCATCGAGCCGGCCCTCGCCGATCATCCCGCGCAACGCAAACACCTGGACGAGGCGGTGGCGGCGGTCGAGCGCGGCGCGTCGCTCACCCGACAATTGTTGGCTTTCTCCCGGCGGCAGATGTTGAGCCCGCGCCGGCTCGACATCGGCGTGTTGGTCATGGGCATGGTCGGCCTGCTGCAAAGGACGCTCACCGCTTCGGTCGAGTTGAAGGTGGACATCGACCAAGACCTGCCGCCTTGTTACGCCGATCCCGCCCAGGTCGAAAACGCGATCCTCAATCTGGCGATCAATGCCCGTGACGCCATGCCCCAGGGCGGCAAACTGTCGATCGCGGCTTGCGAGTTCGTCGTGCGGGCGGAGGACGGCCCTGCCGCCGCGGCCGAGGTCTCTCCGGGTCGGTATTTGATGATATCCGTTTCGGACACGGGCATGGGCATGACGCCGGAGGTGCTGGAGCGGGCCGCTGAGCCGTTCTTCACCACGAAAGATGTGGGCAAGGGCAGCGGCCTCGGGCTGAGCATGGTGTATGGAGTCGCGCGGCAATCGGGCGGATTTTTCTGGCTGGAAAGCACGGCTGGGCGGGGCACGACGGTGCGGATATTCCTTCCCATCGACGCCAGTCTGGATCAAACCGCGACGCCGCCGCGGGACCGGGTGGCGCCGAGGGGCAGGGGCGAGATCGTTCTGACCGTCGAGGACAACGCCGCGCTGCGCAAGACGACGGTCGCCGCCATGATCGATTTGGGTTACGTCCCGATCGAGGCCGCCGACGGCGGCGAGGCCCTGGCCGTCATCGCCCGCCATCCCCGGATCGACATGTTGATGACGGACATCGTCCTTCCCGGCGGCAAGGACGGATTCGAGCTGGCCGAGGAGGTGCGGCGCCTGCGGCCTGGGCTGAGAGTCCTATTTACTTCGGGTTACGCCGCCGCTGAGCGCCTCGACATGCTTTCCAAGTTCAAGGGCTCCCGCTTTTTGCAAAAACCCTACCGCGCCGCCCAGTTATCCAAGGAGTTGGCCGCTACCCTTCGGTTGAAATCGGGGTAGCCGCGCGCTCAGCGCAACCGCCGGCAGGGCCAGAACATCAACGACACATTGCGCGACCCATTCGCCATTGGCGTATTGCTTGACATCGAGCGCGGTTCGGGTGGCGGCCTTGATCGCCGTCGCCGGCCGGTGACGCTCCAAATCCACTTTCTCGCCCCAGGCCAGGCCGAAGAGCCGGCCGCCCGCGATGTCGACCGAGAACCGGGAGAACAACATCTTGCCCACGGTCATTTCATAGACCAACAGATTGAGCCAATCGAACAGCAGCGTGTCGAGTGCCCGCGCCATGCAGCTCACTTCGATCTTCACCAGCGGCCGGATGGCGTCGAGGTCGGTGATCGCCGCGCTCATCGCCAGGGCCGTCTGCTCCAGCGCCTGCGCCGGCGTCGCGCCGATGCCGCACAACCCGATATGGGTGTCGTGTTTGATGTGATCCCAGCGCGCCATGACGGCAACCTTAACGCCAGGCCCAGGCCCGGCGCTGTGACGGCGGTCATTCGGTTTCGGGAAAATGGTGCTGCCGCGGTGGTCCCCCCACTTTCCCCCAGATCGCAGGGGACATCCGGTTGTCGACGAGGGGGTTCGATCCGAGCTGCTCGTCAGGCGATGGCCCGCAGTCCCTGCTTGGCGACCAATGTCAGCAGTTTGAGGGAGGCGCCGCGCGGATGTTTCTCTCCCCGTTCCCACTGGCTGACGAGACCGGTGGTGACATTGAGATAACGTGCGAACACCGCTTGGCTCGCCTTCTCCCGCATTCGGATCTCGCGGATTTGCTCCGGCGTCAACGCCTCGACTGGCGTCAGGCACATTTCGTCGAATGACCTCATCGTCCGCTTTTCGATCGCGCCCGCCTCGGCAAGGCCGAGCGCGGTCTCGTGCACGGCCGCCAACGCATCGCTTCGATACTTCTTACGCATGGCGCTTTATCTCCATGATGGTTCCATTCCTCGCCGCCGCCGCCAGAGCCCGGTCGTCAAAGGCGAGCATCACGTCGGCCAAATTTCGGAAGGCCATCAGTTCGTCCCGCTTAATATTGTCCCGGTCGTTCTTGGCGAAGCCATAGGCGAAGATTGCCTTATCGCCTCTTCGAAACAGCACGATGCTCCGGAATCCGCCAGACGTGCCGCGCCCTTGCCGCGCCAGGCGCTGCTTGATCACGCCACCGCCCAGATCTGCGTCGATCAGCCCGTTCTCCGCTCGGTTAACGGCGTCGCAAAGCTCGGCGTCATCGATTTCCTCACGGCTCGTGAAGCGGGCGAAGGGCTTGGTCTTGAAGACGCGCATCCTGCATCCGCAGCATTAATCATCATTCTGAGTGATATAGTACTGCGTGTTTTAGTTGGCAATCCCCATGGCGGCGAAAACCGGACCCACTTCGGGCCGACACCCGACTTCGTCCTTGCCGGCGGACTGATGTCCAGCGGGCGACGACCCAGCAAACCGGGGCACCACATCGGCGACCTATGTCGCGCGCATCCCTAGGGGTGAAATTCGCTGGGTTTGCCCGGCGGATTTGCCACAATGTTCGGTCGTTGGGGCTTTGTTTGGAAAAATGGTGCTGCCGCGGTGGATTGAACACCGGACCCCGTCCTTACCAAGGACGTGCTCTACCACTGAGCTACGGCAGCGTCGGGTTTAAGATTCCGCGGGCCGGGACCTTGCCATAGCGAGGGGGCCGGCGCAACGCCGCCTTTGCGTTAGCTCGCCACCGCCCTCGGGCGAAGCCCGATGGATTCCGGATTCGGCCGCCGCCGTGCCGACGGCCGGATTTGTCAGCTCGCCACCGCCTTGACTTGGCTCGTTTGTTTGGGGCCGCCTTCGGCGCCGGTGAAATCGGCGTCGTCGAGTTTGGCGCCGGTGAAGATCGCGTTTTGGAGTTTGGCGTTCTTGAAGCGGGCGCCGCGCAGAATCGCGCCGGTGAAGTCGCACTGGCTGAGATCGGCGCCCTCGAATTTCGCCTTGGTCGCGTCGGCGCCGCGAAAGTTCGAGGCGGTCCCCCGCACATTCGAGAAATCCGCCGGGCACTCCAATCCGGTCGAGCCGTGGAGCTGCTGCGGGCAGAGCTTGGCGCCCTCGAAATCGCAATTATTCATCTGGCCGCCGCGCAACACCGCGCCCTTCATGTCGGCGCCGTTGAATTTGGCGTTGCGGCAATCGGCGTTGGCCAGATTGGCCATGATGAGCTCGGCCTCGGTGAAGTCACAACCCGACAACACCGCCATCTCGAAATTGGCGGCGTTGAAAGGCACCTTGGTGAAATTCGTGTCGGCCATCTTGACCTTGGATAAATCCGCCTGGGAGCCTTCCTTGCCCAGCGACTGCACCCATTTGATGTGGCTCTTGATGATGTCCTGAATCGATTGTTCCAGGGAGTCGAACTGCTTGGTGAATTTCGCCTTCGACAGGTCGGATTTGGAAAAATCGGTGCGGGTGACGATGGCGGTCACCAGGTTGGCGCCTTCGAGATTGGTGCCGTTGAGGAAGGCGCCGCTCAAGACCGTCTTGTTCATTTGCGTCTTGCTGAGATTGGCGCCGGACAAATCCGCGCCCTCCAGCGACGCGCCATTGAGATTGGCGTTGGTCAAATTGGCGCCGACCAGCTTGGCGCCGCGCAGATTGGCGCCGGTCAGATCGGTGCTGCGCAAGATGCCGCCGGCCAGCTTCGACCCCGACAGATCGGCGTTCTTCATGCTGGCGCCCTCGGCGTCGACGGTCTGGGATTCGCTCGGCGGCGTGAAGTCGCCATCGGCGTTCTTGAACAGAAACATGCCGTCGCGCAAATCGCTTTCGATCATGATCGCGTCTTCGAAATTGGCGGAGCGCAGATCGCAGCCGCGCATATCGGCGCGGCGCAGATCGGCCTTGCTCAAATCGGCGTTGCTGAGATTGGCGCCGAACAGATGGGCGCGGACCAGAATCGCGCCGGCCAGCTTGGCGCCGCTCAGATTGCAGCCGCGCAATTCGGCCTCGGTCAAATCATGGCCCGTCAAATCGACGCCCGAGGCATCGACGAAAGCCAGATTCAGCCGCGTGCCGTCCTTTAACCGGCGGACATAACGGCGATGCTTGACGAGGAGTTCGTTCAGCTTCTTGGCGTCGATCTTCTTCAACGTCTCCGACATTCAGGCCCCTTTGTGCCGTCGTCGTCTTTCTTGACCGATTTTTTTCCGCCCGTTTCTTAGGATAGCAGTCCTTGTAACAATCGCGAATAACAAGGATTTGCTGGCCTCAGTTACAACGGATGATTGATTCTTTCCCTCAAGGCGCAACCCTGCCGATCGTGCCGACCTGGCGCGCGGCCCAATTTGGCTGCGGCTCGCTGTAACAATCGCGATCGCCAAGGGTCGCGTAGCAATAAACCGGCGGTACCGCCAAGCTTGGCTGCGGCTTGGCCCAAGACCGCGCCAGCAGGTCCATGTCGGTCGGCGGTCGCCAGAAGAACGACGGCACGGGCGGGAGTTGAAGGAATTGCGATGTTTCGGCGCAGGCGCCCAGCAAGGCCGCCATCCCCAACACGAGGAGTCGGTAACGGGGCATCGGCGATCCGGGCGGGCGAATTCTGTCCATGTGCGACTTTCGCTCCCCCAGCGTTAATAAATCCTTACACCCCGGATCAGGCGTTGACGTCGACGACGATGCGGCCGCGCACGCCGCCCTTCAGGATACGCTGTCCCGCCGCCGGAAGATCGGCGAGCGACACGGTTTCGATCATACCGTCCAAGACTTCGAGCGGCAGGTCGCGGACCAGCCGCGACCAAGCCTCCCGCCGGGCATCCAGGGGCTTCATCACGGAATCGATGCCGAGCAGATTGACCCCGCGCATCAGGAAGGGAAGGACGCTGACCTCGAGCAAATTGCTGCCGGCGAGGCCGCAGGCGGCGACGGCCCCGGCGTAAGACGTCGCGGCGATGGCGTTGGCCAGCGCCGCGCCACCCACGGAATCAACGGTGCCCGCCCAGCGTTCGGGCATCAACGGCTTGGGCGGCGGAATCGCCAGTTCGGCGCGATCGATGATCGTCTGGGCGCCGAGTTCCTTCAGATAGGCGGCGGTCTCCGGGCGCCCGGTGGAAGCCGCGACCCGGTAGCCGAGCTTCGCCAGCAGGGCGACGGCGATGCTGCCGACGCCGCCGGCCGCCCCGGTCACCAACACCTCGCCCTTGTCCGGGGTGATGCCGTGTTTTTCCAGCGCGATCACCGCGAACATGGAGGTCAGACCGGCGGTGCCGATGGCCATGGCTCGCTTCAGCGACAGCCCGGCCGGCGGCTTCACCAGCCATTCCGCCTTGACCCGAGCCTTGGCCGCATAGCCGCCCCAGCGCATCTCGCCGACGCGAAAGCCGGTCGAAATGACCGGATCGCCGGGCTTGAAGTCGGGCGAGGTCGAGGATTCCACGATGCCCGCGAAATCCACGCCCGGCACGTGCGGATAAGTGCGCACGATGCGGCCGAGCCCGCCGAGAATCATGCCGTCCTTGTAGTTCAGGGTCGAATAGGCGACCGCGATCGTCACTTCCCCGGGCGGCAGCGACGCTTCGCCGATTTCGGTGATGCTCGATGTGACCTTGCCGTCTTTTTCTTCGAGCAACAGCGCCCTGAATTTACCTTGTCCGTTCATGACCTCAACCCTTCGATGATGCCTGTCCGCGGGCCGGCCTCAGCCGTCTCGCCTGCGGTCCAACCATAACAAACCGCGACCAATCCAGGCAGAGACTCCACCGCGACGCATCTGCGCTCATACCCATTCCCATCCGATTTTGGTATGCTTGTTTCACTGCCCCATGGCCCATGCACACATGAACGAACAGGATTTCGAACAGTTGAAACGATTGCTGGCGGAGCTACGAAGCGAGCACCGCGATCTCGACGACGTTATCGGGCGGTTATCGGGCCAGAACGAGGCGGACCAATTGCAGCTTCAGCGCCTGAAGAAGAGAAAACTGCGCTTGCGCGATCAAATATCGCAGTTGGAGAGCCAGCTTCTTCCGGACATCATCGCCTAATTTCCGCGGGGCGTCGCGGCGCAATTCGCTTGACGCCAATCCCGGCGGTACCTACGCTTTGTGTTACAAATCGGAGTGAAGCGGCCTAGGCGCGTCGGGCCAAGATTGGCGCAACACGACACCACGCGCACCGGGTCGCCGGGGTAGGGGAAACACCTAATGAGGGGAAGTCACGGCCATGACCGGGGTCATTAACACTCGCGCTTTTGGGCGGTTCGCCGCTTTGACGGCGCTCGCGGCGTCGATGGGATGGATGTCTGCCGCCGTGGCGCAGCAGATAAAGGTCGATGCCCTGGTTTGCGTCGCCAACGACGTTTCCGCCAGCGTCGAGGAAGAAGAATACAAAATTCAAAAGGACGGAACCGCGCGCGCCTTCCTGCTTCCGGCGCTGCACAACGCGGTCAAGGAAGGCCCGAACAAGCGGGTCGCGGTGACCTATGTCGAATGGTCGACCGACCCCTATCTGGTCATCGACTGGACGATCCTTCAGGACGCCGAGACCTCGACGGATTTCGCCAGGGCGATCCTTTCGGCGAGCCGTTCGCCGGTGGGCAACACCGGCGTGCGCGACGCGCTGCAATTCTGCGCCGACCTTATCCGCACCTCGCCTTTCACCGCCGACCGCCGGGTGATCGACATCTCGTCCGACGGCATGAGCAGCGTCGGCGGCTTACCACAACCCATCCGCGATGAAGCCTTGGCCGAAGGCATGATCATCAACGCGCTGTTGCAGAGCGGCGGCAGCCAAACCCTGCCGAACTGGTATCGGCGCCAAGTCGTGGGCGGGCCGAAATCCTTCATCATCGAGATCGAGGAGCCTTCGGTTTACGGTCAAGCGATGCTGCGCAAGCTGACGCGCGAATTGATCGGCGAAGCCGGCCCGGACTACATCTTCATCCCGGCCAGCGGCGGCTGATCCCGCATTTTATCCAACAAAAAAAGGGGCGCCTCCTTCGGGGGGCGCCCTTTTCGTTTTGAGCGGTGGAAATTCGGGTTTACGCCTTGCCGGGGCGGGCGCGTTTGCGGGCGTACATGGCGCGATCGGCCGCGTCCAGCGCCTGATTGACGTCCTCGCCGCCGCGGAAGGTATGGACGCCGACGGCGGCGGACACGCGGAATTTGTGGGTCTTCCAGGTCAGCGGCTCGGCCTCGATGGCGGTCATCAGGGTCGTCGCCTTTTCATTGGCGATGGTGTGATCGGCATGGGCGAGCAGCACGCCAAATTCGTCGCCGCCGAGGCGGGCGACAAAATCGGTGTCGCGGATATTCTTGGACAACACTTCGGCGACAAAGGTGATGACCGCGTCGCCGGCGGCGTGTCCGTGCGCGTCGTTGATTTCCTTCAGTCCGTTGACGTCGAAAAACAACAGGCTGCTCGGCGTTTGATAACGTTCGGCGTAGACACCATGCGCGACAATTCGCGGACGAAGGCGCGGCGATTGGGAATCGGCGCCAGGGTGTCCTGATCGGCCAGCTCTTCCAGATAGGAAATCCGGCGTTTGCTTTGTTCGAGTTCGCGGCGGAGTTTTTCGACCTCGGCCATCAACGCCATGATCGCGGCGCGGACTTTCGGGGAAAACTCGGCTTCCGCAATGCCCAGGACCGAGGTGACGTCGGCGACAGCCTGCGGCGCGGCCGCTTCGGTCTGGGTAACCTTTGTCGCCGTTCGCGCCGGCGCGACGTTGCTAACGCCGCCCGGCCGTCTCGTGTCGCCGACCTTCATCGCGCTGAAGCCGCTCCCCCGTGCCTGATTAAGGCAGGCATGACTCTGTAATCCATCAATATATAGGGTGGTCCCGGACCGGTAAACCGCGAAATCGAGGAAAACCGGCGCGCTTGCGCCCTTGGCATCACTTCCTATAATCGCCGCTCTGGCCACCGGCGGGAAAGAGTGTGACGAGATGAATGCGCGGGCGCCTGCGGTCGGTATTATCATGGGCAGCCAATCGGACTGGGAGACGCTGCGCCATGGCGCGGCGGTGCTCAAGGACCTTGGCATTCCGCATGAGGTGAAGGTGGTCTCGGCCCACCGCACGCCCAAACGGCTCTACGACTATGCCGGGGCGGCCAAGGGGCGGGGGATCAAGGTCATCGTCGCCGGTGCCGGCGGCGCCGCCCATCTGCCGGGCATGACCGCCGCGCTGACCGCGCTGCCGGTGATCGGCGTGCCGATCGAGACCAAACTAATGGGCGGGCTCGACAGCTTGCTCTCCATCGTGCAGATGCCCGGCGGCGTGCCGGTGGCGACGGTCGCCATTGGGGTCGCCGGGGCGATCAACGCGGCGCTGCTCGCGGCCTCGATCCTGGCGCTGGGCGATGCGCGCCTTGCCGCCGCCCTGGACGAATGGCGGGCCAAACAAACCGCCGGAGTCGTCGACGCGCCCGCCGATTCCGCCTGAACCGATGGGCGGTTCGGTTTCCACCATCGCGCCCGGCGCGACCATCGGCATTTTGGGCGGCGGCCAGCTCGGGCGGATGATCGCTCAGGCCGCGGCTCGGCTCGGCTATCGCTGCCACATCTATTGCCCGGAAACCGACGGCCCGGCGGCCCAAGTCGCGGCGCGCCACACTATCGGCGGCTTCGAGGATGAAACCCGCCTCCGTGATTTCGCGACCGCCGTTGATGTCGTCACCTATGAATTCGAGAACATCCCGGCGGGACCGGTTGAGATGTTGGCCGAAATGGTGCCCGTGCGGCCCAATCCGCGCGCCCTGCGAGTCGCCCAGGACCGCATGGAGGAAAAACGCTTCGCCTCCACGCTCGGCATTGCGACCGCGCCCTGGCTGCCGGTGCGGAGCGAGGCCGAAGCCGAGTCCGCCATCCTGACCATCGGCCGCCCGGCCATGCTCAAGACCGCGCGCCTCGGTTACGACGGCAAGGGCCAGATCAAGATCGGCGCCGGCGACGACGCCAAGGCGGCGTGGCGCGGTCTCGGCGGCGCGCCCTGCGTTCTCGAAGGTTTCGTGGATTTCGCGATGGAGGTTTCGGTCATTGTCGCGCGCGGGCTCGACGGCGCCATGCTCGCTTATCCCGCCGTGGAAAATCGCCACAAAAACGGCATCCTGGACGTGACGCTGGCACCTGCGGAAATTTCGCCCGCGACGGCGGCGGCGGCGCGCGACGCGGCGCTGCGCCTGACGAAGGCGCTCGACATCGTGGGCCTGCTCGCGGTCGAGATGTTCGTGGCTCGCGACGGCGGGATTTTGGTCAACGAGCTGGCGCCGCGGCCGCATAATTCCGGGCACTGGACGCTGGATGCCTGCGCGACCAGCCAATTCGAGCAACTCGTGCGCGCGATCTGCGGGCTAAAGCTTGGCGGCGTCGATGTGTTCTGCCCCGCGATCATGCAAAACCTGATCGGCGCGGAGGTCGAGCAATGGCGCGCGGCGCTCGACGACCCGCGCGCGAAGCTACACCTCTACGGCAAGTCCGAGACTCGCCCCGGCCGCAAGATGGGCCACGTCACGCGGCTGCTGCGACCCTGACCACGCCTGCATCGGCAGGCGGAAGGTCTTCTGGGCCGCCGCAGCCCGGAAAAAGAAGGTCTAAAGCGGGGCGCGGAACCGTTCGTGACAGCCCCCGCAACGATCGGCGAGAACCTGGAACTGGGCCTTGAAGCCGGCCTCGTCGCCGGCCCTGGCCAATTCCGCGAGCCTCGTCGCGTCCTGCCCGAAACGCATCGTTGCGCCCCGAAACATCTGGGCGTTGGCAAAGACATCCGGCTTGGCGTTGGTCTTGGCGCCCTTGTCGGAGCCGGGCGGGAACAGGTTCGCAAAATCTCTCGCCGTCGCCGCGATGGCCAGGGCCTGATCGGCGAAGCCCGGCTTGAAGTCGATTTGGCCCTTCATGTACACGCCCATCCCCGCCAGGGTGGCCTCGGCCTGCTGCATCAGCAACTGGCGGTATTTGATCAGACCCGCCGGATCGTCCGCGGCATCGGCACCCAAGCCCCCGCCGAACACGCAGATCGCCGCCGCGCCCGCCAGCGCTCGCCATGACCGCGGTGCCTTCATCTTCGTCTCCTTGGTTCGAATTCGTTTTCGAGGCGGGACGCTAACCGCAAGCGGGGCGGAGCACCAACCGCGAAAGGATGGCTTCACACCGAATTGATGCACCCACCCGCGAAGCGGGTCTGACTCCGGAGTCCACCTACGAGCGTGTCCGTGCGCGCAATCCTGCAAAAGGCATGGGAATACGCCCGAGTGTTTCACCGATGCGCCCGATGATCTTCGGCACCTGCATGACCTCGGCGATGCGGCGGTCGAGGAAGGCCCAGCTTTCCGCGCTGTTCTCGGAGCGGTCGTCGAGCCAATACAGGGAGGTCGCGGCATAGACTCCGGCGAGCAGTGCACGTTTTGTGTAGAAATTGAAATCCGTCGCGGTGTCGCCGGCCGCGTACCACAACGCATCGACGGTGCGGAATAACAGCTTCAGGCCGAGCGGCGCGTTTGTCGGCGCCGCGAGAATGGTCAACGTCCGCCGCGCCGCCTCGCGATGCGGGCCTTCAAGCTCGATCCGGGTGCGCACGGCGAGGGTCACGCGATCGCGCACGCGCATCTTGGACAGATCGCGCGCCTCCAGCGCCGCCATCGCCCGGCGGTCGGCGCGCCGGCTCATCCATTCGATGGCCTCGTTGACACCGCCGGTGAAGACGCGCAGCGCCATGACGGGATCGAAACCCGCATCCTTGGCGCCCGCGGCCAAGGCGGTTTGCGTCCAGCCCTCGAACGGAACATGGACAAGTGCGGCGTCCAGCACGGCGCCGCGCGTGGCTTCCAGATCGAAGGCTTCAGTCATCCATGACCTCCTCTTCGCGCGATGCGGCGAGACGGCGCATTTCGTCCTCGAAGCCGAGCAGCGACAGATCGGTCATGCGCGCGGGATAGAGGATGCCGTCGAGATGGTCGCATTCATGCTGAACCACGCGGGCGTGGAAACCGGAGACGGTTCGCTCGACCGTCTCGCCGAACGGCGTGATCCCGCGATAACGCAGATGTCTGAACCGGGGCACGGAGCCCAGCAAGCCGGGCACGGACAAACAGCCCTCCCAGCCGATTTCCTTTTCCTCACCCGCGGGCTCCAGCACCGGGTTGATCAGGATGGTCAGGTTGGCCGGTTCGTCGCCGGGGGCGCCGCTCGACCGTCCTTGCGGAACATGGAACATGACCACACGCAAGGGCACATGGACTTGCGGCGCGGCCAGCCCGGCGCCGCTAGCGTCCTCCAGCGTCTCGATCATGTCGCCGACCAGTCGCCGGATTTCCGGCGCGGTGGGATCGGTCACCTCCGCCGCGCGCTGGCGCAAAACCGGGTGCCCCATGCGGGCGATTTTGAGAATAGCCATGGCATGAATATAGGGCCCCCGACGAACAGGTAAAGTCTGTGGAGGGCCGGGAGGCCCCCCACGCCCCCCGATACTCGAGTGGCTTCCTTGACAGGCTTCCGGGCGCTCCCTTAAATGCGGCAAGTCCTTTCGGGCGGGCGCTTAGCT